>JBFZEY010000209.1:0-6876 GCA_041306625.1 Spirochaetota bacterium
GTACCGGTGGGGGTCTACCTCTTCCCTCAGTATTCGAAGTTCGTCCTCGTGCGGAGGATCGGTGTCGGTGATGGTGTCCGCCCAGAGGAGCTCGAATCCGCAATTATCCTGGACGTCCTTCCTGCCGTAACCCGGGTTAATTGAAAGAACCTTCATCCTTTTGGATTCCTCATCGAATCCCATGATCGCCATGTTGGTGATGATCCGATACGGTCCGGTGCCCCTGGGCAGTCCCGCCTCGTATCGGCTGTTGCCTCCCTGCAGATAGCCCGGCGATGTGATAAAATCGATCTTTTCGGTGAAGCGCTTGGAATCCTGGACCGTCATCATCATCGTACGCCAGCACAGCGAGGCAAGGTCATTCGCCCCTCCCGAGCCGGGAAAACGGACTTTAGGCTTCTGATGGTCGTCGCCGATCATCGTCGAGTTTATGTTCCCGTACATATCGATCTGCGCTCCACCGAGGAAGGTATAATCGACCATGCCGCGCTGACAGGTCTCCATTATCTCAGGCATCGAACTTGCCATCAGTGCCTTGTGAAAAGTCCTCGAGTCGCCGACCGAAATAGGCATACCCGGCAGTATCGGGGCGACGCCGCCGGCTTCGAAGAGTATGCAGAGGTTCGGAGAATGCGTTTTCTGGGAAAGCATCGACGCCGCGCACGGCGCGCCGGTTCCGACCACCACCGTCGCGCCGTCTTCAAGGTTACGCGCCGCGATGCAAATCATAAGCTCCATGGGGTTGTAGTCGCTCATCGCATTCACTCCTTATCTCTCTTTGTCATACAAAAATTCTATCGCTCGAAGCTTGATCATCTTCTCGATTCCTCCATTGAGTGACAGGTACTCATAAAAATCCTTTGTACCGTATATCTGCTCATCGATGAACTTTTTATATTCATGTTCGTCCTGCTCAACTTTTAGCCATGTCTTGATATGCTCTTCGTCGGAGAAATATTCGTACGGCATGTTCCCCGGATAGCTGCCGAACGGTACCTCTATTACCGCGTCCACGCACCAGAATGGAATGAACGTCGCTTCCGGATGGTTGCGGATCTTCTCGGTGGGTACGATACGCTCTGTTGTCAGTACCACCCTTTTCGACGCCTTGGCGAGGTCCTGGTCAGAAACCGAGGCGCCGTATACGTGAGCGTTGCCGTAAACATCGCACTCATGCACATGGATGGCGGCGAAATCCGGATACAGCGCGGGATGGGCGACATATTTTTGTCCGGTATACGGGCATTCTATCTCCTTGCCGGCGCTGTACCTGAACGTATCAGTCCCCATTATGTTTCGCGCCGGAAGGAACGAAAGCCCCATGGCCGCCGCCTTCAGTCTCCATGACAGCGTCGCGTTGGTCCACTCCGTGAGCTGGGCCTTTCCGCTCTGTATATAGCGCCGGGCCGCCGGCGACAGGCCGCGCGCCTCGAGTCCTATGATGTAGGCGATGTCAAGCCTGTCAAAGCATTCCCCCGCCACCAGTATCTGGAAATCGTGCGTGGAAGTATGGCCCGCGAAGCCAAGGTTTTTTTTGCCCTGCCGCACTATCTCATGCAAAATGGCGGTCGGAATCCTGTTCGCCCCAAACCCGCCAATGGCGATGTAGTCTCCGTTGTTGATCATCGTCCTGACGACCTCTTTCACGGTTGAAATCTTCGGTTTCAGCGCCCTGGACTTCTGCCTGAAATTCTCTCTGGCCCGGTCGGCGTCGGGGTCCGTAAAAAGGCGGTTAAGGCCTTCGTTAAGATTTACGTCTTTAGTCGATTCCGCTAATTTGCTCATTGGCGCACTCCCATGCATTCCTGTTACTTTTTAATGCCTAAAACAGTCCGCGCTTCCGACGGCGTCGCGACCTCGCATCCGAGGGATTCAACTATCCTCGCCGCCATTCCCACGAGAGCGGCATTGTCTTTCGCGAGACTGCCGTCCGGCATACGTACGTTGTCCTCGAGACCGACACGCACATGCCCCCCGCACAGTATGGCCTGTGCGATGGCTGACCACTCCTGGTTCCCCACACCGCATGCGGTGAAGTTCGCCTTTTCGGGCAGGGTGTTTACCATATCCACGAACGTGCCCGGCCTGAACGATGCCCCGCCGCATACTCCCCACACAAAATTGAAATTGACCGGGTCTTCGAAACATCCGCTGTTGCGCAGATAGAAATAGTTTTCCAGTCCGGCCATCGAATAACATTCGAGTTCGGGCTTCACCCCTCTCTCCTTCATCAGGCGCGCGAAATCGACAATCTTTTCGAGCCTGTTCTCGAAGGTGTAATCTCCGATAACCTCTCCCGTTTTCCTGTTCACCGCGGCGAAGTTCATGGTCGCCATATTCAGTGACGCCATTTCAGGGCGTATCACCGCTATCTGTTCCATTCTCTGTTCGTATGTCGCGCCCGCCCCGAGGGCTGACGTGCAGTTTACGATGAGATCGGGACATTTAGCCTTTATGCTATCATGCGCCTCCCGTATCCTTTCCACTCGCGTGGAATTTTTACCGTCGTCTTCCCTCGCGTGAACGTGCACCATCGCGGCCCCCGCCTTCATTGCGTCAGCCGCCGCTGTCGATAGCTCTTCCGGTGTATAGGGAACGGCCGGGTTCTGCGTCTTCACTGTGGCCGAACCCACGAGGGCGCAGGTGATTATTACTTTCCGTGACATTATGTTGCTCCGTTCTTTATCGCTCTCTGATCTGCAAATAACCTAATAATGCTATCGCGCCGGCCCGGCGGGGAGGCCAGGAGTACCTCGCCCGCCGTCCGACAACCATATTGGATGAATATCGTCACCCCTCTCAGGCGGACCGGTACATCGCTTCGATCTCCTTGGAGTACATTTCGACCACGGCCTTCCTTCTCACCTTGAGCGTGTTGGTCAGCTCCCCCGTTTCCTTCGAAAAGTCCTTTTTGAGAACGGTGTAATATTTAATCGTCTCTACTTTTCCGAGATGCGAATTTCTTTCCTCGACCGCCTTGTCCATAAGTTCCTTGAACTCTGCGCTTCCCAGCAGTTCGTCGGGATTATTGAACTTAATACCCTTCTCGCTTGCAAGGTGTTTGGCCATTTCTAAATCGATGTTAAGCAGAGCAGTGAGAAACTTCCGCCTGTCGCCGATCACCACCACCTGGGTAAAGAGCGGGTTCTCCTTGAATATCGTTTCGATCCGCTGCGGGGCTATGTTTTTCCCGCCTGCAGTGATGATGATGTCCTTTTTACGGTCGGTGATATACAGCAAACCCCGTTCGTCGAAAACACCGATGTCGCCCGTCATGAAATATCCATCGCTCGTAAAAGAATTTTTAGTCTCCTCGGGCATATTGTAATAGCCCCTGAACACCATCGCCCCCTTGACGAGGATCTCGCCATCATCGGCTATCTTGATGTCGAGTCCGGGCAGAGGCCTGCCGACCGATCCTGGCGAAAAATCGTTAAGGTTGCTGAGCGTTCCACCGCCGGTGGTTTCTGACATTCCCCAGCCCTCGAGTACGAATATTCCCGCTGCATTGAAGAAATTGACGATTTCCCTCGCGATCGGCGCCCCGGCCGCGCACATCCAGCGTATCCGACCGCCGAGGGCATGCTGAAGTTTCTTGAACACGAGCGCGTACGCAATTTTGTGCTTTATCCGAAGGCCCAGCGGAACGGGAATTTTCTTTTCCTTGCAGACGCTGACGCTGTCACCGACACCCTGTGCCCACTTGAACAGCTTTTGCACAACCGGCGGCTTCTGGCTCACCTGAAGCTGCATCTTCTGGTATATTTTTTCCAGAACGCGCGGAACCGCGAAAAGGATAGTCGGCTTCTTCGTTTGAATATCTTCGAGCAGGGTCTCCATATTGCCGGCCATATGCTTTGTAATACCCCTGAACATCGCGTAAAGATGAACCGGAACACGCTCGAAGATATGGCTGAGCGGCAGGAATCCGACGACGTTGTCCGTATCGTATCCGTACTTCGGCTCCACCGTGTCGAGAGCCAGTATGTTCGCCATGAGCGTACCGTGCGCTATCATCGCCCCCTTGGGCACCCCGGTGGTACCGGACGTGTATTGTAAAAGCGCGAGATCATCGCTCTGAACATCGTCAGCCAGCATTTCGAACAGCTTTGGCTCCGCTGCGTGTTTAGCCTTACCGCGTTCAATGAGCGCCGGGTAGGAAATAACCATTTTATCGTCCACCTGGCAGTCTTTCTCATCGATAACGACTATCACCTTCAACGCCGGGCTCCCCTTCATTGCGGCACGGGCCTTTCGAAGCTGTGCGGCGTTTTCAACAACGATTATTTTCGCGCCCGAGTTCTTCAGTATGACCTCGACCTCCTCCTCGTTGACCGTGGCGTAGATGCCGAACATGCAGGCGCCGATTCCGAGGCCGCCCATATCCGAATACACCCATTCCATCCTGTTCTCAGAAAGAATGGCTATACGATCGCCCTTGCGGACTCCCAGCTCGTAAAACCCCAGCCCTGCCGCGCGCGAGCGCTCATAGTACTGGTTAAATGTCGCCGTTTCCCAGCCGTTCCCGACCCTCTTTTCGACGGCCAGGCGATCACCGTATTTTTTCACCCGGTTCCTGAAGACTTCGTTGATTGTTTTTTCCATTTGCCCCTCCTGTATTGATTGACCTATCAGTCAATTTATAAGCACGATTTTATATTTTACGCCCCGCACCGGTGCCGGCAGCATGACCGCCGTCGGATTTCTTCCCATCGCCCGTCTCCGTTTCTGGCGGAAATCGACACATCGACCCCGTCTTTGTCGATTTCAATGATGCCGAATGAGTGCGTCGCAGCGCTGCCGATATACATGTTCCCCTGGTTAAAAAGGACCACATCGTCCACTTCCAGAACCTCCGCATGGTGGGTATGACCGAAGAGGAGCAAGCCCGCTCCCGCCTCTGACGCCATTGCGGCCATTTTTCGGTAATGCTTCTCCCGGGTGCTTGCATCCTGGTACGGGTTTATGTCCGTCTGGTGACCATGTATCATCAGTATGGAGAAAGCCTCGTGAACCAGCAGGTGCTTTTCAGGAAACTCAGAGGACCTGTCCTCATTCCCGGCCACACCGTAAAATTCCACCCCGAGCTTCTCCGCCGCGGCCTTACCGTCGTCTATGCCGTCCCCGAGGTGCACGATCGCATTCATCGGGAGATTGCCCGCGGCGGCATCGATCACACCATTTCTGTTGCCGTGCGAATCCGCGAATACAAGCATGCGCACCACGACGCCCCCCTGTTCTTCCATCATCTATGCGCTCTCCCTTCGAAGCGCATGTATCGCCCTTGTCCTTCGCCGCTTCAACTCCTCGCAAAGGCCTTCCACAGTGACGACATCGGACTCGAGTATCGTTCTGCATATTCCTATGTTTCGGATATCGTGCGCGTCACTGCACCCTATTTCCGAGACGCCCATTCTTCGGGCCAGCGACAGCGCCTTCCCCCTCGCTCCATCATCGTAGGATGGATGTTCGACTTCCACGCCGTCGAGCGCGTAGTTCGCCGTGTCATCGCCGCTTCCGTAGTACCCGTGGCCGGTGCCGTGCGGTTTGTACGGATGAGCCGCCACCACCACACCGCCGTTTTCGTGGACCATATCGACAAGCCGCTCTGCCGATTTGTTCGAACCCAGGCTGGAAGGATAACCGAACACCAGAAACTCCCCCTGGAACCTTCCCGCTGACGAATAGCAGGCTATCTCCTGCCCCGGGAACACGACCAGATCGCTGACGCCGGCTTCGCTGATCAGTTCCTGGACTTCATCGTCTCTCCACCGTATCCCGTGCTCGCTAAGCGCGATTCCACGCAGGCCGATTTCGCTTGCCCTTCTCAAAGCCAAGACCGGGTCTATATTACTGCAGCCCGAGTATCGGCTCGTGTGTATGTGTAGATCGTATTCCATCAAGCCCCGGTCTAGAGTTCCAGCCTCTTGCTGATCACCTCGTTCATGATCTCATAGGTGCCGCCGCCTATCGAAAACAGCCTCGAATCACGGTACAGGCGCTCCACGAGGTATTCCCTGCAATACCCGTATCCCCCGTGAATCTGGACCGCATCGTATACCACGCGGTCGCACGCGTCCGTGCTGAAGTTCTTCGCCATGCATACCTGCCTGTACGCGTCCTCTCCGCGTCCTATCTGCGCGGCGACGCTGTAATTGAAACGCTTCGCCGCCTCGACGAGCGTCGCCATGTGCGCTATCTTGTGCCGAGTAACCTGGAAGCCGGTGAGCGGTTTTCCGAAAGCGATACGCTCTTTCGCGTATCGTATCGAGGCTTCGAGCGCCATCTCAGCGACGGTGTGCGCCTCGACCGCGAGATAGAGCCGTTCCTTCTGAAAGTTCCCCATGATGCCGGGAAACCCCCGGTTCTCCTCGCCCAGAAGGTTCTCCGCCGGCACCTCGCAGTCCATGAACGCGAGTTCAGCCGTATCTGATGCGTGCCAGCCCATTTTTTCGATCTTGCCTGAAACACTAAAGCCCGGCGTATCCTTCTCGATCACGAAAAGGCTTATTCCCCCGGCGCCCGGCCCTCCCGTGCGCACTGCCGTCGTAAAAAGGTCCGCGCGCGTACCGCTCGTGATGAATGTCTTGCTTCCATTGATGATGTATCGTTCGCCTTTTCGGACCGCGCGGGTCTGGATATTCGCCACATCCGATCCGCCGCCGGGCTCGGTGACGGCAAGCACCGCGATTTTTTCTCCGGAGATAATCTCCGGTATATATTTTCGCTTCTGCTCGTCGTTTCCGAGGGCGATTATCGGCGGCATTGCTATTCCGCTGCAGCCCAGGCTCGACGCGAGTCCCACGGATCCGCACCGTATGATCTCCTCGCAGTACGCCACCTCGTGGAAGATATCGCAGTGTGTCCCGCCGAGAT
>JBFZEY010000210.1:0-7570 GCA_041306625.1 Spirochaetota bacterium
ATACCGGCTGCGGACATGAAAGTCCGCGCATATCGAGTTTTTCCGCCATATCATCCTCCTGGGCTCACGCCTTCTGGCGCATGGTAAAACCAATCACAACGCAGGCCGAAAGGCCGGCGACCACCGCCGCCGGGCCCCAGAGACCCGGACCCGCCGGCGAGCTCGCCATGGCGAAATTGTGCGCAAAGCCCGCGCCGACGATCATCCCCATCACAAAGATCGCCGCGTCGCCGTCTCCCTCACCCGAGAGGAAGAGCTGCCGTCCGGGGCATCCGCCCGCAAGCGCGAAGGCGAGACCCGAGAGCATCATTCCGCCGAAGTTCCATACGTGGGCGGTGTGGGCAACCGGCTGACCCGCGAAACCGGGGTTGAACTGGCCGAGCGCGAGGTTTGCCGCAAGCGCGCCGATCACCAGCGCGATGACCCCCCACATCAAATGCATCTCACGCATCAGGATGACGTCGCGGACCGCCCCCATGGTGCAGAAGCGCGTGCGCTGCGCGAGGAAGCCTATGACGAGCGCCACGCCCAGCGATACGAATAATGGCGCGAACTGCGAACCGGGACCCTTCTCGCTGAAGAACGGCGCGAACTTCTCCGGCTCCGCATACAGAAGTGATTTCGAAGCGCCCCACATGGTGTTGCCGAGCAGCAAAAGCAGCAGCGCGATCATGATGACCGGCATCAGCCAGCCCGCCGCGGTATAGGTCTTTTTACTCGCTCCGAGGCTGTAGCCGCTGCGTATAAAAAGCACCCCGACCGCCACGCCAGCCGCCAACCCCGCAAGACCGACGATTGCGTTACCGTCACCGCCGGACAGGCGCAGCAGCGCGCGCCAAGGACAGCCGAGAAACACCAGCGCCCCGACCATGGCGAAGAACCCCAGCATGAAGCGAACCATCGGCGCCGAGCCCGAGCGCGCCCGAAACTCCCTGAAGGCTAGCGCCGCAATCAGCGAACCGAGGACAAAGCCGATGATCTCCGGCCTGATGTACTGTACGAGCGCCGCCCGGTGAAAGCCCAGCGCCCCCGCAATATCGCGCTCCATGCACGCCACGCAGATGCCCATATTGGCGGGATTCCCGAGCCTCTGGAGAATGGCCGCGGCGATCCCGATGAAAAGACCCGTCGCCACCATGCCCTTTTTTGAACCGAAGAATCCAGTGAGTGATGACATATTCCTCCCCGTTACTTATTGATTAAATGCCTGCACTCGCTTGTGACGGCACAGTCCAGGGACGTCCCGATTCATGCAAAGACCCTTTCGGATTATAATACCGTCGAAGTACGGGAGTGCCGTAAAACATGATGAGACCATTTAGCGGGAGATGGCTGATTAATCAATAATTAAATAATATGATAAAATAAATTAATATTTTCGATATATCCACGCCACCCTTTCCGCTTTACGACGATCGATTTCTCATACCGTGAGCCGGGTGAAAAATAATTGAATCAATTAATTTGAACTATTGACTAATATGTTCTAATACGCTATTATATTTCTAAACTTGTACGAGCGATCACCTCGGGTTAAGCACCATGGCTGGCGGCGACATCGACAAAAAATCAAGAACACACGAAATCCTTCAGGCCGCACAGGAGGCGTTCGCACGCCACGGGTATAAAAAGACCACGGTTGAGGATATCGCCGAACGGCTCGGAATAGTCAAAAGCGCACTGTATTATTACTACCGGAACAAGCAGGAGCTCTTTATCGCCGTTATCGAGCACGAGGTAGTGCTCTTTTTCAATAACATTCGCAGTCACCTCGACGCCGGGACCGGCGTCGAACAGAAGCTCGTCATCTACTCACAACAGAGTAACAAATTTCATCAGGACTTTCATAATCTGTACAACCTTACCGTTGATGACATCTTCAAGAACTACGAGGGACTGATCCGCGTCAGAAACAAGTTTTTCGGTAATAATATAACCCTTATAGCCGATGTACTCGGGACGGACCGGCAATCCGCCGGTATCGACGTCCGTGCGGCCTCAAAATTATTTCTCTACATGCTGGGCGGTATTTTTCAGGGCTACCAGCTCGAGAAAAAACCGGTCCCCGACGGTGAGCTCGAGTCGTTTGTTTCAATTTTTTACAGAGGACTGCACCGATGACATTAAAGATTACATGCCTGACGGCGGTCATTGCGCTCGCGACTGTTCCGCTTTCGGCCTCCGAAACGATTCCTCTGCGTGACATCATACGTCTCGCGATCGAAAACAACAACAGTTGCAGGACCTCGATCGAAGCCGTGGAGGAGAGCAGGTTCAAGGTCCGCGAGTCGTGGGGAATGCTCTGGCCCTCCCTTTCCACCGATGTGTCGTACACCCGGCAGGGGGCCGACGCCGGATTCAATGCCAATATCGACGGTCGCTACGAGGTCAAATTCGTCAACGGCCAGATTACAGTCAACCCCGGCGTGTTCTACAATACGCTCCAGGCATCACGGAACGCGCACATTATCGCCGAAAACAACGTACGCAAGGTGAAGGGCGACACGGTTGTCCGCGCGATCCAGTCTTACTACCGCCTGCTTCTTGCCCGCGAGGGCGCGGCGATGCGCGAGGAATCAATCAGGGCGCTTGAGGAAAACCTGAAGACCGTCACGATCGGCTACAACAAGGGCATTTTCTCCCGGCTCGATTACCTGCGCGCCCAGGTCGCCTTCGCGAACGAAAAAACTCAGCTCATCAACGCCGAGAACGATGCCCTCTCCGCGATGGCCGACCTCAACATTCAGATCGGCAACGATATCTTCTTCCGGCTTGATCCCGATCCGGGCGCGATGCAGTTACGCCCCGAGGACCTGTCGGCGCTTCCATCCGATGCCGATGGTGAGCGCAGACTGCTCGTCGTGATGATCGGCGAGGCGCTCAGGCACCGCCCGGAAGTCATACAGATAAAAAAGACGAAGGAGATGAGAGAAAATACGACCGCCGCCGCGGAGGCGATCTATCTGTGGCCTTCGTTTTTCGCGAGCGGCAGCTATGGCACGTCAAAAACCGTAAGTTCGCCATCCTCGTCAGCACCGCCGCCGGGGCCGGGAGAACCGGGATATGACCCGATTCAGTATCAGTTCTATCAGATGATGTCCGGCGTGCAGGAGAGCTTCGCTCCCTCAGGATGGAACAACTCATGGAGCATTACCGCCGGCGCGAGCTACCGCTGGGGAGCGCTTTCGCCGCTCGATTCCTCGCACGCCCGCGGGAACCAGTCCCGCAGCTCCGCCAAACAGACCGAATTCCAGATGGACGACTTCATTAAAAGCGTCAAGCTCGAGATACAGCGCGGATACCTCAAGCTAAAGGCCGCCTCAACCTCAATCGCCTCGCAGCAGGGAAACGTCAAAACGGCGGAAGAGAGCCTGAAGGTCGCCGTAACCCAGTTCCGCAACGGCATCATCGACAATACCAAGCTCATCGAGGCCAACGTCCAGCTCATTACGGCCAGAACGCTCTATATACAGTCGCTTTACGATTTCCAGGTCGCGCGCGCCGAGCTCAACCGCGCGATCGGCGTCGACTATTTCCCCGTGCGCTGACAGCCCGTACAGCGGAGAAGATGCAATGAAACCAGGCTCCAGACGAATACTAGCCGTCATTATAATCATCGTCGCCCTCATCGCGGGCTATCGGATAGTCCGCGTGGTGATCGATAAAATCGCCGCGTCCCGGACCACGGAGACGGCAAAACGCGTGCCGGTCAAGGCGGCCGCCGCGCGCCGCGCTGACATGCTGAGCACGCTGAAACTTACCGGCGACATCATCGGCACCGAGGTCGTAAACGTCTTTCCCCCCGCTCCCGGAAAAATCGAATCCATCCTCATCAGGGAGGGGAACCGGGTCGCCAGGGGCGCGGTCATCTTCAAGATCAACCGCGACATCGTGGGCATGGAATACAACCTGGCCATCGTCGAGTCTCCGATCACGGGGCACGTTGGCAAGATCATGGTCGACCGCGGAATGACGGTCACCACCGCCACGCCGCTTGCGCAGGTCGTCAACATGTCATCGGTCGAGGCGGTGGCCCGCATCATGGAGGAGAGCATCAACCGGGTCGAGGTGGGCATGCGCGCGCGCGTCGGCGTCGAATCCTTTCCAGGGCGGATCTTCGATGGCCGTGTGTATAAAAAAAGCGCCGTGCTCGATCAGCTGAGCCGCACGCAGGAGTTCCGCATCAGGCTCGAAAATCCCGGCATGCTCCTGAAGCACGGCATGTTCGCGAACATCGAAATCATAATCGGATCGAGGCCCGGCGTCGTCGCACTGCCGGTCGATGCCGTGATGACCGACATGGGCGGCGCTGCGAGCGTTTTCGTAGTCGAGGACGGCCGCGCCAGAAAGCGGGAGATCCGGACCGGGATTACGGTCGAACGTCTCACCGAGGCTACGGCCGGGATCAGGGCCGGAGAGGTCGTGGTGACTCTCGGGCAGGAGAATCTTTCCGAAGGCGACGAACTCATTGTTTACCGCGAGGATGAAGCCTCCGCTAACGGCAATAGTAAAGGTGTTTCCGGAGTGACGCGATGAAGATCACAGAACTCTCGGTCAAACGACCGATCACGGCGATGATGGTCTTCGTCGCTCTCGTCGTGCTCGGCTACGTGGGCTATTCGAAGATGCCGCTCGATCTCCTCCCCGATATAGAATTTCCCATCGTTGCGGTCATCACCGAATACAAGGGAGTGGGCCCCAAGGAGATAGAGAGCACCGTCACCCGCCCGCTCGAGGAATCGCTGGCCGGAATCAATAACGTCGACACCATCACCTCCACCTCCAAGGAGGGCATGTCGATGATACGGGTCCAGTTTGTCTGGGGCACCGACATGTCCCTCGGCGTCTCCGACATACGCGAGAGGGTCGATATCGTCAAAAAATTTCTTCCCGACGCAATCGAAACCCCGATCGTCCTGAAATTCGATGTTTCGATGATGCCCATCATGGTGCTTTCTGTCTCCGGAAACCGCGACCCCAGCTTCCTCCGTGAATACGCCGAGGACAACCTTAAAAACCTGCTTGAACAGATCGACGGAGTCGCATCGGCGACCGTCACCGGCGGGCAGAAGCGCGAGGTCCGCGTCGAGCTGGTTAAAAACCGGATGGAGGCGTACAATATCGCCATCGAAACGGTGGTTTCCACGGTTGGCCTCGAGAACATGAACGTGGCCGGGGGCGACATCAAGTCGCCGCACCGCAAGTACACCCTGCGCACCAAAGGCGAATTCGAGTCTCTCGACGACATACGAAGCGTCGTGGTGGCCGTCAGAAACAATACTCCCATTTACCTCAGGGACGTCGCGCGCGTTTACGAAGCACCCTCCGAGCGCAAGGAAATCGTGCGCCTCAATGGCCAAAACGGTGTCGTCGTCCGCATGAACAAACAGTCTGATAAAAATACCGTCATTGTCGCGCGCAATATTATGAAACAGCTCGAGGTAATAAGAAAGTCGCTCCCCCGGGGCATGGAGATAACACCGATCTTCAACCAGGCCGAATACATCGAGCGCTCCATAAAGAACGTCATCGACAACGCATGGCAGGGGGGCATAATCGCGATCCTGGTCGTATTCGTCATGCTCAGGAACATTCGCTCATCGCTGATCCTCGGGCTTTCAATCCCCGTTTCCATTATCGCCACCTTCATCGCCATGTACTACTTCGATATATCCCTGAACATGATGTCGATGGGAGGGCTTGCGATCGGCGTCGGAATGCTCATCGACAACTCTATCGTCACCCTTGAGAACATCTTTCGATTCAGGGAAAAAGGCGCCCGTCCGGCAGAGGCCGCCATACTCGGCGCTGACGAGATGGCCATGGCCATAACCGCCTCGACGCTCACCAATCTGTGCGTCTTTATCCCGTTTTTCTTTACAACCGGGCTGGCCGGACAGCTCTTCAGGCAGATGGCGCTCACCATCACCTTTTCCCAGCTTTGCTCGCTGTTGGTCGCCCTCACCCTTATCCCGATGATGACCTCAAAATTCATCCGCTCCATCACCACCCTTTACACTGGCCGCGCCGCATTCCTCAACACCGTCTTCTCCTGGAGCGAGAACCGTTTCGTTCTTCTTGAAGGCTTTTATTCCCGGGTGATTGCTTGGGCGCTCGACCATCGCCGCCGTGTGGTCGCCTATACCACGCTTACCATCGTCGCGGGGCTCCTGCTCATCCCCGCGGCAGGCATGGAGTTCATGCCCGAGCAGGACCAGGAACAGGTGACCTTCATCGCGAAGCTTCCGGTCGGCACCAACCTCGATACGACCGAAAACGTGATGCGCATGGTGGAGGCCCGCATACAGAAGGCCGTCCGTCGGAGCGAGTATCGCGTGGTGAGCATTCGCGCCGGGTATGGCGAGGGCTTCGCCGCAGCCTTCGGCGAGACCACCGACCATACGGCCAAGGTCGAAATGCGGCTGGTGCCAATATCAAAGCGCGACCGCTCCGAGCGGGACATCCGCGAAGCGGTACGCACGGCCGTGGCCGATGTCCCCGGTCTCAGCTTCAACTTCACCGTACAGAGCCAGGGACTCAGCCTCGGCGGCGGCGCGCAGATCTCGATCGAGGTTTATGGCTACGATTTCGAGCAATCGAAGGATTTCAGCCTCCAGATCCAGAAGGCCATCAGCGGAATCCCCGGCCTCAAGGACGTCGAAATCACCCGGGAGGAGGGGCTCCCCGAGCTCGTTATTGCGGTTAACCGCGAAAAGGCGTCGAAAATGGGGCTCAATGCATCCTATATCGCCAATCTGATAAAAGACAACGTCGCCGGCAAGGTCGCTTCGATCTTCCGCTACCAGGGCAAGGAATACGATATATTCGTCCGCCTGAGGGAGGAGGACCGAAAAGGCCTCGACGACATCAGGGCGCTTATGGTGCGCACGCCCGCGGGTACGACGGTGCCGCTGGGAAACGTCATCGAATTGAAATCGTCAAGCGGGCCCGCCACCATTCAGCGCAAGAAACAGGAGCGCGTCACCTACATCAATTGCAAGGCCGAGGGCCGCGACCTCAATTCAGTCGTACGCGACATTCAGGCCAAGATCGAAACGGTTCCGAAACCGAGGAACTTTTACATACAGATCGCCGGGGCCTACAAGGACATGCAGGAATCATTCAGGGATCTGGCTCTGGCACTCGTCCTGGCGATCGTACTCATTTACATCATCATGGCCGCGCAGTTCGAGTCCTACGCCTATCCCTTCGTCATCATGTTCTCCGTACCGACACTCATCTTCGGCGTGATGTTGTTCCTGTTTCTTACAGGCACAACATTCAACGTCGTCTCGTTTATGGGCATACTCATGCTATCGGGAATCGTGGTCAACAACTCGATCGTGCTGGTGGATTACACAAACATCCTGAAGGCGCGCGGTTTTAAGACTCGCGAGGCGCTCGTCGAGGCGGGACGCAAAAGGCTTCGCCCTATCCTCATGACGACCTTTACGACCATACTCGCTCTTATCCCCATGTCGATCGGCTTCGGTGAGGGCGCCGAGCTTTCCGCCCCCCTCGCGCGCACGGTTATGGGCGGCCTCAGCTCATCGTTCATCTTCACGCTGGT
>JBFZEY010000211.1:0-3561 GCA_041306625.1 Spirochaetota bacterium
TCTCCCAGGAAATAATCCTCCGCGCAGTGCGCCATCCCCTTTATCCATACGGGCTTCCCCGCGCATCGGGAGGCCGTCTTCTCGTCCGCGATAATTACCGCCGCCGCCCCGTCGCTTACCGGGCTGCAGTCCAGCACCTTTAACGGGTCGGAGACCCTTGACGATTTCATGACATCGGCGACGGTCAGCGTCATCGGCATGTGCGCGAACGGGTTATTCTTTGCGTTGCCGTGGTTCTTGACCGAAACCTTCGCGAATTCCTCCTCCGGTATTCCGTAACGGTCCATGTACTCGAATGCCTGCAGGGCGGCGCCGGCGATCGACTCGATGCCGAGATGCCTCTGGAATACCGGATCGTACATCGCGTTGGTGATAAACCTGATATCTCCCTCGCTTCCCTTGGAATGGGAGACGACAAGCGTCGGCCCCGAACCGCCGAGCACCCTCATGGCTCCGTACATGGCGCCGAAGGTGCCGTCGCCTTCCACAGTCGATATGTTCTTGTCGTGCGCACCCGCGGCGTCCCCCACCGACATTCCGGAAATGGTCCTTCCGTCCAGGAAATCATTCGACACCGTGACGACACTGCCGATATCACCTATTTCCAACCCGGCGTTCTCCAGCGCGTCCCTCGTGACCTCGTAGACCAGATCGGCGTATATCTTATCCTTCATGCGACCGCTGTATCTGGTCTGCGCAACGCCTACAATTGCAATACTGTCCATAACCTCACCCGGCCTCAGGATATTATTTCAAACGATTCGATGTCCAATATATGTCCCGTGCGTTTCTCGCTGAATTTCGCCCGCACCCGCGCGCCCTTTTTCAGGGCGTCCAGATTATCGGTGACGACATGCAGAAGAGATACATCGGCGCCATCCAGTTTGATGAGCGCATAGGCGAACGGCGGCTTTACGGGATGCAGCTTGAACGGGAATCGAACTGTCGTGTAACTGCGAACCTCCCCCTCGTTTCCAGCCTCAACCCATTCATCGATTTCCTCGAAACAAGCGCCGCAGTTTTTGCGGGGTGGCACGTAGACCTTTCCGCACTTTCCGCACCTGCTACCGAGTATTTTTTTATCATCGCGCAGGGCGATCAGGAACCGGCTTCCCGTTTCTCCCACCCACCACGAATACGGTACGGCGATCTGTCCTGTGAATGTCAGTGGCTCCACTCCTTCAATCCAGTCAGCCATGCATGCGCTCCTTTTCTATATGATGCAAAAAATCACCCGGATGCCGGTCATGGGCCACTTCTTGGTATGGAGGGTCCCTGGTTCACGGCAATCCCGTTTCCGGCCTTCTTCCGGGTGTGGTAAAATGGCACCGAACCGTCAAACGCGGATCAGTATGGCCTCACCCTGCGACAGGCCGCCGCATATCGCCGCGACTCCCGTTCCGCCGCCGCGCCTCATCAGTTCGTACATCATTGTCATCGTGATGCGCGCGCCGCTCGCTCCGACGGGGTGGCCTATGGCGATTGCGCCGCCGTTTACGTTCGTCTTGCCCTGGAGCAGGCGCCATTTCGCGTCGTCGTTCTTTGCGAGCATTTTCAGCGATACGAGCGTAACCGCCGCGAAAGCCTCGTTTATCTCGATCAGATCAATGTCGTCTATCCCGAGCTTTTCCCTGGCGAGCATCTTCTCTATAGCAAGGGCCGGCACGCACGCCATGTACTTCGGTTCACCCGCCGCGGCCTGAACGCACTCTATCGTGGCGAGTATTTTCAGGCCCTTTTCCTCCGCCTTTTTCCTCGACATGATCACCATCGCCGACGCCCCCGAGTTCATGCCGGGAGCATTGCCCGCGGTCACGGTTGGACTGCCGTACACCGGCTTGAGCTTCGAAAGTTTTTCGACCGTCGAATCCGCCCTCGGCGATTCATCGCGCTCCATGCGAATCGGCTCACCTTTCGTCTGCGGCACATCGAAGGGCATAATCTCCTGCCCGGGCTTGAATTTGCCCTCTTCGTACGCACGGTGCCATTTCTGGTGGCTGGCCATCGCCCACTCATCCTGGGCCTCACGGCTCACGCCGTACTCGACGGCCACATGCCCTGCGTCGGTAGCGACCGGGGCGAAGCCCCTGCGACCGTAGCCGAGCTCAAACAGCACGTCCTCGAGCTCGATCGGGCCAAGCCTGTTTCCCCAGCGTGTCTTCGCCGCCTGGGCGATCAGCGGGACATTCCCCATGTTTTCCGCTCCCGATGCGATAACGATGTCCGCGCTTCCCGCCTTGATCGACTGGAAGCCGAGCCGGAGGGCCGTCATGGAAGAACAGCACGCGCGATCGATAGTCAGAGAGATGGAGCTATCCGGAAAGCCCGCCCCCAGCGTAATCTGGCGTGCCGGGACGTTCGTATATATCGCGTATTCCGCCGGTATGCAGGTGCCGTAATAGGTCTCATCCACCTCGGCCGGCGACAGACCGATCCTGTCTACGACCTCGCGCACCGCGGCTATCGCAAGGTCGAAACTGAGCGTTGTCCGCAGCACCCCGTCGAATTTCCCGAAGGGCGTGCGGACCGCGCTCACTATGACGACATCGCTGGGATCTTTTTTGTTCGGCATATATGTTCTCCTGAGCTTTATTTTACCCCGAAATCCTTACCGAGCACTTCGCTCGCGCACAGCACGCCGGAGATGATGGCGCAGTCCATGGCGACACCGTATCCCTTCGCGGTATCACCCGCGAAGAACAGACCCTTGACATGCTCCGATCGCACCGGAACCTTCTGCGTTCCGGCCTGAGACACGCTCTTCGCCACGCCCTCGAGCTTCCAGCACACCAGGTCGAGCTTCCAATCAATGCACTCCTTGAAACCCGGGTATATCTCCTCCATGAAGTCGGGGAGCCGTTTTACCAGTTTTTCCACCAGGCTCCTGTCCAGTGATTCTTTTTCGCTGATCGGCAGGTAGGCCGTGTAAAGGTATTTTCCAGCAGGAGCGACTGACGAGTCAATCACAGACTGGATATTCCAGCAAATGTATACGTCCCAATCGAAACCCTCGCTCCTTGGGAGTACGCAGGTGTTTTTTATGCCGAGTTTGGCGTGCTCCTCCGGCATGGGCAGTCTGTTGAGTCCGATATAGGGCACATAACTCCCGTATCCGTACATGCTCTGTATCTTATCCACCCATTCACGCGGGAAAAGATTCTTGTTGATGATTTTGAAGGTTTGCTGGGCCGGAATGTTGCTCACCACTATATCCGCGGAAAATTCGACCTCTCCGCCATCCTCCGACTTTGCCCTGACCCCGGTCACGACTCCCTTCTCGACCATGATCTCCGAGACCTTTGCATTGAGCATCAGTTCCCCGCCGAGGGACTGAAACTTCTTCGCGACCGCTTTCGACCATTCCATGGTGCCGTTTTCCACGAATCCGCCGACCCATCCGAGAACGCCGCGCGCGAGCTTAGGCTCGAAGGCGTGCTTGAAATAACGGAATATGTCTCCGATGGAGATATCGTCGGGATTATTGATTGTGCTAAAGAGCGTGCCCACGGTATGGAGATGATTGTAAATCACCTCGTTGCGGGTTATCCCCTTTTTCTCCGC
>JBFZEY010000212.1:0-7344 GCA_041306625.1 Spirochaetota bacterium
GCTCCATCCGTAGGTTCCGAACGCGGCCGCCTTTTTATCCTTGAAGCCGAGGCCGCGCATCTCCTCGAGGAGTCCCGCTAGCGAGCTCATAACCCCCCGGTTCACCGTGGGCGATCCCACGAGAACCGCCTTCGACCTGAAGACTTCGGTGATGATGTCATTCCTGTCGGTCTTCGAGGCATTGTAGAGCTTCACCACGACCTCCCCGTCGGCTTCCCTCACCCCGTCTGCGATCGCCCCGGCCATTGCCCGCGTGGCGTCCCACATGGTATCATAGACGATGGTGATCTGGTTTTCGCGGTAATTCTTCGCCCATTCCAGGTATTGGCGCACGATCCGGGCGGGATCGTCCCTCCAGATGACCCCGTGGCTGGTGCAGATCATGTCGAGCGGAAGATTTAACGCGAGCACCTCCTCGATCTTTTTCACCACAAGCGGACTGAATGGCGCCAGGATGTTCGCGTAGTACTTTATACTTTCGGCGTACAGCTCTGCCTGGTCCACCAGGTCGTTGTAAAGCCGCTCGGTGGCATAGTGCTGGCCAAACGCGTCATTGCTGAAAAGTATATTGTCGCCGGTGAGATAGCAGAACATGCTGTCGGGCCAGTGAAGCATCGGCGCCTCGATGAAAACGAGCTCCTTCGAGCCGAGGCTCAGACGATCGCCCGTCTTCACGACCTTAAAGTTCCAGTCCCGGTGATACTGCCCCTTGATCGACTTCGCTCCCGCGGCCGTACAGTAGATCGGTGTGTCCGGGATCCTGTGCATAAGGGCCGGAAGCGCGCCGCTGTGGTCAACCTCGCCGTGATTGGCGATGATATAATCGATTTTTTTAAGATCGACCGTCTTTTCGAGCTTACCGACGTATTCCTTTGCGTACGGTGCCCAGACGGTGTCGACGAGCGCCGTCTTTTGCTCGCGGATGAGATACGAGTTGTAGGTTGAGCCCCTGTGGGTGGAATATTCACTGCCGTGAAAATGCCGGAGCTCCCAGTCGACCTTCCCGACCCAGTATACATTGTTTTTTATCCTGACGTTCATTTCTTTCATCCTCATGTCTTCTTACTTGTAGTCCGGCAGGCGCTGTTCTCCCTCCAGCCGGCGCTTCTCCGTAAGGTCCTGGGAGACCTCCATGGTTCCCAGGTAAGCGCCCTCATCGTCCCGCAGCGCAAAGTATTCGATATGAATGAACCTCTTATTCATCCGTATCCAGAAGGCCGCACTGTCCTCCGCGCCGATGCGAAAATCCCTGATTATGCGTTCGACGATGTTCACGCTGTGCGGCGGATGACAGAGCTGCACCTTTCTTCCCAGTATGGCGCGGTTCCTATCGAAGATGCGATGGGGACCCTGGGAGAAATAGCGCACGGTGTCGTCCGCATCGACGAAGGTGATGTCGACCGGAAGATTGTTCAGGATTGCCGTGAGCTCCTTGACCGTACAGCTTCCGGTGGGAAGCTGAATGCGGCCTCCCTCCACGGCTTCTCCAGCCTTCCGGGCCTCTTCGGAAAATTTTTCAGGCCGCCATTTCGTTTTCGGATCGTACAGACAATAGCCTATTTCGTCGCTCTGACGATAGACATCGTACCATT
Organism: Spirochaetota bacterium; assembly: GCA_041306625.1. Taxonomy (GTDB): domain Bacteria; phylum Spirochaetota; class UBA4802; order UBA4802; family UBA5368; genus MVZN01. The sequence goes on from JBFZEY010000212.1 coordinate 1,593, forward strand.
CCTCCTCGCCGAGTGCGTCCAGGCTCACAGGCAGCAGGATCTGTTCCTCCTTGTAGATCATGTCGAGCACCGCCTCGGAGGCCGGCTTGAGCTCCGCATCGACAAGCCCCTGCAGATTCTCCGGGCTCTTCAAGGCTGCCTCCAGGGCGGCAAGCGCTTTTTTCAACAGCGCCCGCGCCTCGTCGTGCTTGGCCCACATCACCTTGGGCGGTCCCGTTATCTCATGCTTTTCGAGAAATGGAAAGAGCAGGTATTCCTTTCTCCGGTAGTGTTTGTCGACGTCAACAAGCGCGTTGAAGTGACCGCGCATCGTATTGATATACTCCTCTGAGCCGTCGCGACCAACGGAAGGAGCCTTTTCATACAGTGCCCCGAGCGCTCCCGCCTCCCGGTTGAGCGCGACATTCTCCTGGCGGAACGTATGAACCGGGTGCCCTTCGGGAGCGTCTTTTGCACCCGACTGGTCGATGCTCCCCTTCAGCACGGATGTGTGCACATCGCAGAGCTTGATCACCTCCTCCGCGGGAAGGCCCTCGTTGATGAGTTCCTGTTCCGCCTTCACGACGTCATCGTAAGGAATGCTTCCCAGCAGGTGCTGCAACCGGCTTCGCACCTCGCTCTCGGCCTGGCCGTCGTACAGCCTGCGTATGAGGTCTTTAAGTATTTCCCGCTTCTTCTTCGCGTTATCGATAAGTTCACTCATGCGTCTTTCCTCCTTTTAATGATTTCGCCTCCCGGCATTCTCCGGTTTTCAGCACCTGGTCGATCGTCGTTTCATTTATAATAGCCTGGAACTGATCCACGATTGATGTCCATTTTTCATGTATTGTACATCCGGTCGAGCACCGGTTCAAGCCCAAAAAACACCCTCTGATATCGCCGAGATTCATGAAGAGCGACACGATCTCACTCAGGTGAATGTCACCGGGATGCCGGGCCAGGACGAAACCGCCGTTTTTACCGCGTACCGAATGCAACAGCCCCGCCTGCACCAGCCTGTTCGCGATCTTGGACAAAAAATTAAGCGGTATATCCATCTCCTCTCCGATGGTCCTCGCGAGTACGGGTTTCTCCATCCCGAAAGCCGCGATATAAGACATTACACGAATCGAATAAAGCGCAGTTTGTGAAAGCACGGGCGTTCTCCCTGTATCGATATTCAGGCATATATATGATATCTTCATCTTGTTATCAACTATATTTGTTTTCACCGACCTCCGCCGTTCAGGGGATCATTCATTATATGCTTGCCGTACGCCGCGGCATGAGACATATTCGGCGGCATGAACAAAACCCCACCAACCTCCGTCGTTGTGCCGCTCGACTGGCGCGAGCCGTACGACCACTGGGGACTCATCCCGTCAGGGCATGGAACGAAGGGACCGCGCCGTCGTTTCAAGGCGCTCACCGTGCGCAAGGGAAACTGCGCGTTTACGCGCGACGTACCGCGCGGCATGATCGAGTTCATCTACCGCGCGGTCATCCGGCTGGGATTGCGTGAGCGCAGGCTCGCATTTACGCGGGGCGTGGTGCGTAAAGGAGCGCTCAGCCTCACCAGGGCTGTAGCCGTGAGGGAGCTCGGATGGGGAGAGGGAAGCGTCGTTGTGATCCCGAAGGCGCTTCGATTCGGTGAGCGCATGCAGCTTTTCGTCGACGGCGAACCCGCGGTTCTGCGCGTAATGGATCTGGTCGTATTGAATGCCCTGTTGCGGCTGGCGCGCCCGTGCGATCGGCCTGACTGGTATGCCGTCATGGCCGCGGCAATCATCGCGAGAGGATGGAAGTCGCTGGAACGCGCTGACATTCCTCGCGTCATACCCGGAGATGTCGCCGACACGAGAAGTCCGCGGAAACGCGGGCCCGCAAAATAAGATTGCAAAAATCATCCGGCTGATACTTTTTACAGCCTGTTTATCCGCGAGGCACGATACGATGCTGCATCCTCATGCCGGCGAATTATTCGCCCTCCTGACCGCCCTGTGCTGGACCGTTGCCGCCATGTCGTTCGAAGCGGCCGGTAAGCGCGTTGGATCGCTCGCGGTCAACTTCATCCGCCTCCTCCTCGCCCTCCTCTTCCATGCGATTTTTTCGCTCTTTATGCGGGGCTCGCTCTTTCCGCTCGACGCACCCGCGCACGCATGGCTCTGGCTCTCGCTTTCCGGACTGGTGGGCTTCACCATAGGCGACCTGCTCCTGTTTCGGGCGCTCGTGGTGGTCGGTGCGCGCGTGTCGATGCTGATGATGGCGCTGGTACCGCCCATAACCGCGCTGATCGGGTGGGTGGCGCTCGAGGAGACCCTCTCCGCGCGCAGTATGACCGGTATGGCAATTACGGTAGCGGGGATCATCCTCGTCGTGCTTAAAATTGAGAAGGGAAGCCGGCGCTTCGCGCTGACGCACTCCATTACCGGGATACTTCTCGCCTTCGGAGGGGCGCTGGGACAGGCGGGGGGGCTTATTCTCAGCAAATACGGCATGTCCGACTACGACCCGTTCGCATCGACGCAAATAAGGGTAATCGCCGGCACGATCGGTTTCGCCGCACTCTTCAGCATCATGGGTTTCTGGCCGCGCGTAGCAGCCGGGCTTAAAAACCCTCCGGCGCTGTCGCGCATAACGCTCGGGGCTTTCTTCGGGCCCTTCCTCGGCGTTTCGTTTTCTCTGTTCGCCGTTCAGCGCACGGCCACGGGAATCGCCTCGACCATCATGGGGCTCGTCCCCGTGCTCATCATCGCGCCGGCTATTTTCATCTTCCACGAGAAAATCACCGCCCGGGAAATTGCCGGTTCGGCCCTGGCCGTTACGGGAGTAGCCCTTTTTTTCAGCTGAGCCCCTCGACGAGGGCCATTACTCCGCATCAATATATTCCATGACCGTCGCCTCGTACGGGGCAAGCCCCACGTCGAGCTCTGGATACTCGATCGCCACGGACTTGTGCGTCGAGAGCGCCACGCGCCAGGCGCCGTCGAGGGCGGGCCTTGTCCGGCGCGGCGAAGCGGAAAAATTCAGCACAACGAGCATTTTCTCCCGGCCATGAGTTCGCGTATAACAGAGCACGTCGTTCTTCGCGTCGCCGGCGCTCTCCCAGCTTCCGCGATTCAGTGCGGGATGGGAGCGCCGGAGCGCGATGAGCTTTCGGTAGAACTCGAGCACCGAGCCCCCGTCGCCCGACTGCAGATCCACGTTTACCCTGCGGTAATCCTCGTTAACGCGGAGCCAGGGCCTGCCGCTCGAGAAACCCGCATTCGGCTCCGCCGACCACTGCATGGGCGTTCGCTCAGGATCGCGCCCCGGGTGGAATGGCCAGTAGCGCTTTCCGACCGGGTCCTGGAGTTCGGCGCGGGGAATTTTGCCGTTGCTCATACCGATCTCCTCACCGTAGTACAGGAACGGAGTTCCGCGCAGGGTGAGAAGCATGGCCGCGGCGAGTTTGACACGTGCCGGGGCGTCGGTGCCGCCGCCGAAGCGGCTCCGGCTTCGAGGCTGGTCGTGATTGTTGAGGACATTACACGGCCATGCCGTTTCGGGAACCGCGGCCTCCCAGGCCTCGATGCATTTCAGGAAGCCGGCGGCACTCCATCTCTGGTTGATGGACGAAAAATCGAAGGATAAATGCAGTTCATCGCCCTCCGCGCCAAGACATCCGGCCGCAAGCGCGGGATTGCCGGGATTTTCGACAACCACCTCCCCAACCGACATCCGCTCGTCATACGAATCGATCAGCTTTCGAAAATCTTTCAGCATTTCGTGCAGCTCAGGGCGGTCGCGGTCGTAGACGTGCCGCTGGAGGTCGTACGGCCGGGGATAGGCGCCGATGGTGAACGGGTTGTCACGGAAAAGCTCGTCCTTAATGAACATGTTCACCACGTCGAGGCGGAAACCGTCGACACCTCGTTCAAGCCAGTACGCTATCTCCCCGAACATCGCCCTCCTGAAGTCCGGATTGCGCCAGTTCACGTCGGGCTGCTCCCTGAGAAACGAATGCAGATAGTACTGGCGTGTCTTTTCATCCCATTCCCAGGCGCGGCCCCCGAAGAACGCCATCCAGTTATTGGGATGTCGCCCCTTCCGTCCATCGTGCCATATATACCAGTCGCGTTTCGGATTTTCACGGGACGACCGGGACTCCTTGAACCAGGAATGCAAATGAGACGTGTGGTTCATCACCAGGTCGAGTATCACCCGGATTCCGCGACGGTGCGCCTCGGCTAAAAAATAATCGAAGTCCTTTTGAGTGCCGAACACCGGGTCTATCCCGCGGTAATCGCTGATGTCATAGCCGAAGTCGAACATGGGAGAAGTGTTGATAGGAGAAAGCCAGATGCCGTCGATACCGAGACCCGAGAGATAGTCAAGCTTCTCGATTATACCGGGAAGGTCTCCCACGCCGTCACCGTTTGAGTCGTAAAAGCTCCGCGGATAGATCTGATAGATCACGCCGTGTTTCCACCAGAGCCAGTCCATTCCCATATTCCACCTCCATCGCCGGTAAGCATCTGATCAAACTTCATGCGTTCTGTCAATCGCTTGTCGGGGCGCGCCTGCGCCATTTTTTTGTTTACAGATGCGGCGATGACGCCGTACAGTGTCGGCACAGGGCGCGCCGGCGCGCCGCGCCGCAAACATAAATCAACTGATAAGGACGGCGTAATGTCATATAAAATTGCGTTGTATCCCGGAGACGGGGTCGGCCCCGAGGTCATCGCCGAAGCACGCAAGGTGCTGGAGGCCCTTCCAGTCACTTTCAATTTTACGCTCTTCGACTGGAACAGCGGCCTCTACGCATCGACCGGCAGCTGCGCCCCCGAAGATTATCTCGACCGCCTCATGCCCTTCGACGCCATACTCCTGGGCGCGCTCGGTGACGCGGCAAAGGCCCCGGACCATATCGCCGTCGAGCCGCTCCTGGCGATGCGCAAGGGCTTCGACCAGTACGTGAACATCCGACCCGCCGTTCTTTACGAGGGAGTTGACTGCCCGCTGAAAAACGTCAGGCCCGGCGAAATCGACATGGTCGTCATCCGCGAGAACACCGAGGGCGAGTATACGAACCTCGGCGGCCGGCACTACGTGGGTACGCCGCACGAGGCGGCAATGCAGGTGAATTACTTCACGCGAATGGGGACCGAGCGAATCATACGTTACGCCTTCGAAACCGCGCGCAAACGCGAGCGCCGGCACGTTACCAGCATCACCAAGTCCAACGCCCTGAAGTACAGCATGGTGTTCTGGGACGCGGTGCTCGCCGACGTCGCGAAGGATTATCCCGATGTAACATGCAGCCCGATGCTTGTGGACGCGGCCGCCATGAACTTCGTACGTTCGCCGCGCATGTTCGACGTGGTGGTAAGCTCGAACCTTTTCGGCGATATTCTTACCGACATAGCGGCGATCATCGTCGGCGGCATGGGTTTCGCAGGAAGCGCGAACATCAACCCGACGCGCAAATATCCCTCGATGTTCGAGCCGGTACACGGCTCCGCGCCGGACATTGCCGGGCAGGGAAAGGCGAATCCCATAGCGGCGATCCTTTCGGCCGCCATGATGTGCGAATTCCTGGGAGAGGTCGACTGCGCAGAACGTGTCCGCGCAGCGGTGCGAGCGCACCTGGCGGAGGGAAAGGTTCTGACTCCCGACCGCGGTGGCTCGGACTCGACTTCCGCGGTAGGCGGCGATATCGTAAAAAAAATCCGGGGGTGACACCGTGGACTACTCGGCGGATGCGGGCGACGGCTGTTCGGTTCAGGACTAC
>JBFZEY010000213.1:0-3368 GCA_041306625.1 Spirochaetota bacterium
TCTCCATCATGGTGATTTTCGTGCTGGAGGGGTTCTTCATCGGAGTAATCGGCACGGTGGCCGGCGTTGTCGGAGGACTGTGGGCGGCGCTCAACCTCGAGGCAATCATCCGCTCGATCGAAACGGCGATAAACGGCGTAATGGGATATATCTACACCGTTTTCGATCTGGGCTTCTACTTCAACATCACGCTGGTCCCCAAAAGCGTTTATTACATCGACACCATCCCGACCGAGATCAAGCCGGAATTCGTGGTGCTCATCGCGGCCTTCGCGGTGTTCCTCTCGACCGTGGCGGCCATTTTTCCGTCCTGGCACGCCTCGCGCCTCCAGCCGGTCGAGACCATACGATACGAATAGGGCCTGCGCCACATGGAACCGAACACCATCATAGACGCGAAAAGCATTGAAAAAATTTACGGCTCGGGCCGGAACGCCCTGCGCGTGCTGCGGGGTGTGTCGCTCTCGATCGGCAAGGGCGAGATCGTTTCGATAATGGGCCCGTCGGGAGCGGGAAAATCAACGCTCCTGAACGTAATGGGCTGTCTCGACGGCTTCAAATCGGGAGGCCTTTCGATCCTCGGCCGCGAGCTCTCCGGTCTTTCAGTCGAGGATCTTTCCACATTCCGCAACCGTCACATCGGCTTCGTTTTCCAGCTGCACAACCTGCTCCCCGACTTCACCGCGCTCGAAAACGTCATGATGCCGCTCTTCATACGCCGCGATGGGCGCGCCTCCGCCAGGGCGACGGCGCTTTCGGTCATCGAGCGCTTCGGCATGCTGGACAGGATCGACCACCGCCCGGGAGAACTCTCGGGCGGAGAATGCCAGCGCATAGCGGTCGCACGCGCCATCGTCGGCCAGCCCGACATCATCCTCGCCGACGAGCCGACCGGAAGCCTGGACAGCAAAAACTCCCAGGTGCTGATGAGCACGCTCTTCGAACTGGGCAGGGAAAACGGGACCACGATCGTGGTGGTGACCCACGACGCCGGGATCGCGTCGATGACCGGCCGCACGATCACCATCGTGGACGGCGCCATCATCGAAGCACAATAAAACTTGTAATGACGGCACTGGAGTGATACTCTGTAATTCGCGAACCATATCGGCACCCATGCGGCGCCTTTTCCCATATTGATCGGGCGGAGCGAGCGGAATGAAAATCGAATTCGTCGGCGGGGCGGGAACCGTAACCGGTTCTTCGTATATTGTGAAAAACGAAGATTTCACGATCATGGTCGACTGCGGGATGTTCCAGGGCAGGCGCGAACTCAAGGAGCGCAACTTCCAGCACCTCATCTACGCCCCCCCGGCAATCGACGCCTTACTTCTCACGCATGCGCACATCGACCACAGCGGCCTCATCCCGAAGATCGTGAAGGAAGGCTACGTAAATCCAATTTATGCCACCGACGCGACTGCGGACCTGTGCACCATCATGCTGCCCGACAGCGCCCACATCCAGGAAACGGATATCGAATGGATCAACCGCAGGCAGAAGAAACTGGGGCGCGAACCCATCCTCCCGCTTTATACCCCGGAAGACGCGGCGAAAGCCCTTCAGCTTTTCGCGCCGCGCCGATACGGCGAAACCTTCGACGTGGTTAAGGGCGTAAAGGCGCGCTTTCGCGACGCGGGCCACATCCTCGGCTCGGCATTTATCGAGATGTGGATAGAGGAGAAGGGCCGCACCGTAAAGCTCGTATTCTCCGGCGACGTGGGAACTAAAGGACAGGCGATCATCCGCGACCCCGAAACTGCCGACGAGGCGGACATCCTCCTGATAGAGTCCACCTATGGAGACCGCCTGCATAAAAGCCGCGAGGACACGTTCACGGAATTTAAACAGGTCATCCTCGATTCGTACAACCGGAAGGGCAACATCATCATCCCCTCGTTCGCGATCGAGCGCACGCAGGAGATTATCTACACGCTCGGCAGGCTTTTCAAAAAGGGGGAGGTGCCGCCGATACCGGTGTATATCGATTCGCCGCTGGCGATCTCGGCTACGGAGATCTTCAAGAAAAACGCCGCCCTGTTCGACGACGAAATGCGCGAATTGCTCTCATCGGGCGACAACCCGCTCGAATTTCCGAGCCTGCATTACACGCGCAGCGCGGAAGAATCAAAAAAACTGGACGAATCGCGCGGCTCGATTATCATTGCGGCTTCGGGGATGTGTACCGCCGGCCGCATCAAGTTCCATCTTGCCAGCAACCTCTACCGCGCGGAGTCCTGTGTGGTCTTCGTCGGATTCCAGGCCGAGGGAACCCTGGGGCGGCGGCTGGTCGACGGAGAGAAACGTGTGAGCATCTACGGAGAGGACATCGCGGTGCGCGCGAAGATCCATACGCTCGGCGGATTCTCCGCGCACGCCGATCGGGACCATCTCCTCGAATGGATGGGCTCCATAAAGAACGACCGGCTGAACGTCTTTGTCGTGCACGGCGAGGAGACCGCCTCGCTCGCGTTCGCCGAATCGGTCAGGGAACGCTTCGGATACGATACGCGCGTCCCCCGCTGGGGCGAGGTCGTGGATCTCGACACCATGGCCAGCACCTCGGCGCACTACGGAGCCGCGCCGAGCTCCTCGGTTGAGCGCGAGATGGAGTCGCTGAAAGACACGATGGCGGCGCTTTTCAAAAAATACGAGCAGGCCAAAAGCGAAAAACGGATAGTCCAGGCCACTCGCCTCGAGCAGGACTTAAGCGACCTCGCCGAGAAGGCCCGTTCCCTGCGCGACGCGCTGTAAGGAACGCGGTCGCGGGATAATGTCATATGGCCGAGCTGATTAAAACCATAACCGATAAAAGCCTCTTCGAGAAGATCTTCTACAAGTTCTTCTTCAAAAACAACGTATTCCTGAAGACAAAGAACGGCGATTTGAAAATCGAGTTTTTCGGCTATACCGACGGCATGGCGGCGCTTAAAATCCCCTTCCTCAAGAACATGTACGAAAGCTGCATCATCTTCACCCGGAACGAGTCGTACACCATCTACGCCAACCTCAAGCTCGTCGAGAAACAGGAAGACGACTCGTACATCTTCGTCCCCCTCAAGTTCCAGATCATCTCCGCGATGCGCAGGGAGGACCGGAAAATCGTCGATATCGGCGGCCAGGGGAAGAACATCATCTACATCACAAACGTCATCTCGGATTTCATCATTCAGAATTCACTCGCCATGGACAGCAAGAAGGTCGATCACGTAAAGGAGATCGTCCGCTTTGACCTCGAGAAGCAGTTCAAGCAGGTCCGGATCTTTTTCTGCAACGAGGGAATGACCGACATACGCATGAAATATTTTTACGAAAACAAAACTCCCTATCTGATAGGTGACATCAACAGAGGAGAATCCGTTAGATCT
>JBFZEY010000214.1:0-7083 GCA_041306625.1 Spirochaetota bacterium
CCGATCTGGATCGGCCTTCGTGAGCTCCCCGGCAAGCGGAAGATACACCACCCATGCCAGATAGTAGGCGTTGAGCAGAAGCCGGGCGAGGAACTTGACCGGCCCCTCGAAAAAGACCGAGACCAGCATACCGAAAACGATCACGATGAGGTACACCGCCAGCGGATTGTTGATATAGAACCATGTCTCGAAGATGTAATACTGAGCCACGGAAAGTATTATCGCGAAAAACGCGGGGACGCTGTTGAGAACGACCACCTTTTCCGCTATGCCCGCATCGCGAAACCGCCCCAGCGCAATCTCGACGAACCGGTAAAGCTGATCGACCATATACAGCAGGAGGTCCCTGAGCTTCTGTACAATATAAACGACCAGGTCCATTATTTCGGCAAGTATCTTCATCTTCAATCCTCCGGCGCACAGGATTCAATCATCCAGCCGCCGCACAAACGGTTAACGAAGCGTCATCCCCGTCCGGGAAAAGGCCGTGCATGCATCCAACGTCATCAGCCACCCCCGATACAACAATGGCGGCACGGTGTCCCATGCCGCCACGCGTATCGCTTCACTCTACGACCGGAACCGCTATTTCGTTTTGAACTGGTCCTTGTCGATCTTCATTTTCTCGATGGTCGGCTTCATGGCCTCCTTCTGGCGGTTGGCCTCATCCTTCGCCGCATCTTTGTCCACGTTCTTGGCGTCGGCCATCTGGTCCTTCGCCAGGCCCTTCGCCGCTTCGCCAAGGCTCTTCGTCTCGTCCTTGATGTTTCCGATCATCTCCTGGTCGCGCCGCTTCTGGTCCTCGACCAGCGCCTTGTCTCCTTCGCGCTGTTTTTCCAGCATCTCCTTGTTCACCTGGCGCTGATCCTCAACCGCCTTGCGGATCTCCTCGCGCTGCATGCGCATCTTGTTCCATATTTCCTCGCGCATGGCCTTGATCTCCAGGAGGATGGCGAGCGCCCGCATGCGGTCCTCGGAAAGCTGTTTCTTCACCATATCCTGACCGGAGAGCACGTCGACCTCTTCCTTGTCATTGACCACTATGGGCTCCTTGCCCGCGAGCGAGTTGTTCAGCACTTCAACACTTCCCTCGAGCACGGCGATATTTGCCTTGCCCTCTTCCTCGCTGATGAGGAAGTCCGTGCCGCGCACACCCGCCGTGGTCGTCTGGCTCTTTACCATGTACCTGTCTTCCTTCGCGAGCTTCTTTCCCACCTTCGAGAAAAACTGCCCCTTCTCCACGTAGAAGGCAGACTCTTCGCCGTTGGTGGTGACGTTCGTCACCAGCGTCTGAACCTCAACGACCGTGTCTCCGAGGACCTTGACGGCGTTTTCTCCGAAATAGATGTCGGCGAAGGATTTCTTGCCAACGGTCTTTATCTTCATACCCTGCTTTACCTCGTTGCCCACGGCGGCCTTTGCCTCTTTGCCGTCCTTTCCGACGAGGAGCACGTCGCCGCTGATAAAATTCACGAGGCCGGTGCGTTCAACCGTTACATCCTTGTCCTTCTTGCAGCCGTATGCCGCGAACATAAAAGCAACGACGGCGAGCAGTGTAACAATGCGTCTCATAAGATCCTCCCGTATGATTTGAATAGGCTTGTTGCGAATGCATGAACCATCAGTACTGCCCCCGCCGCAGGCAGGAGGCATCCCTTATCATCCAATCATGCAACAAGTCAAATGACGATTCGCAGTATCTGTTCAATAACCACAATAAACGCCGAAAATGCCCGCTCGTCAAGCATTTATTGCCGATTAGTTACCTGGCCTCGCGAAAGGGAAGGCGCAGGAAATCCACCGGAAACGATGTGCAGAGCTCTGCGACTCCGGCCCTGACGCGCGCGAGAACGGCATCGTCGGCCATGCCGTCGATGATGTCGCAGATCAGCGTACCGACGCGCCTGAATTCTTCCTCCTTCAACCCGCGGGTGGTGAGCGCCGGGCTCCCGAGGCGGATGCCGCTGGTAACCATCGGCGACTTGTCGTCGAAGGGTACTCCGTTTTTATTGCAGGTGATGCCCGCGGAGTCCAGGCGGTTGGCGACGTCGCGGCCGGTAAGGTTTTTATTACGGAGGTCCACGAGCATAAGGTGATTGTCCGTGCCGTCCGATACGAGTTTAAGGCCCCGCGAGAGGAGCGTTTGGGCGAGCGCGTCCGCGTTTTTAACGACCTGCTTCGAATACGCGCCGAATGCCGGTTCGAGCGCCTCGCCGAAGGCAACGGCCTTTGCGGCGACGGTGTTCATGAGCGGCCCGCCCTGGATGCCGGGGAAGATATACTTGTTCATGACGGCCTCGTGGTCCTTCTTCGCCAGGATCACGCCGCCGCGCGGTCCCCTGAGAGTCTTGTGCGTGGTCATGGTCACGTAATCGGCGATGCCGACCGGGGAGGGATGGTCGCCGGTCGCCACGAGCCCCGCGATGTGCGCAATGTCCGCCACCAGGAGAGCGCCGACCGAATCGGCGATCTCCCTGAATTTCGCGAAGTCGATGAGGCGCGGATACGCGGAGGCGCCGGTGATGATGACCTTCGGCCTGAACTCCTTTGCGGTCGACGCCGCGGCGTCATAGTCGATGCGGCCGGTGTCCTGCTTCACCCCGTACGAGACCACGCGATAATACAGGCCCGAAAAGTTGACCGGCGAACCATGAGAGAGGTGTCCGCCGTGGGCCAGGTTCATGCCCATGAAGGTGTCGCCGGGCGAGAGCACCGACATCAGCACGGCCATGTTCGCCTGCGTGCCGCTGTGCGGCTGGACGTTGGCGACGTCCGCGCTGAAGAGCTTTTTAATGCGCTCGATCGCGAGGACCTCGACCTCGTCGACGAACGCACATCCGTTGTAATAGCGTTTCCCTGGATAGCCCTCGGCATATTTGTTGGTCATCACGCAGGCCGAGGCCTCGAGGACCGCCTGGGACGTGTAGTTCTCAGAGGCGATCAGGATGAGCGAATCCTCCTGCCGTTCGTTCTCGCGGCGGAGAATCGCGGCCACCTCGGGATCATTTTGGGCAAGATATCTGTATCGGGAAGATGAAGCTGCCATTGCTAACCTCGCACAGCATAGATATTACGGATGGTCGGCCCGGGGAGGGCCTCCGCGCGCATAGCTTCATGGGATGCTGCGCATCGTGTCAACAGAAAATATTTACAATCGGGTGTTTTCATGTGCATTGGCCGGTGGCAGACAGGCCGGCCGGCATTTGCCTTGACGGAACGTTATAAATGATGTATACGTCGACCGGTCCCGGGGAATCCTCCCCGGCTCTTATGACCGAATCACGACACGCGGAGGAGTGCCATGACTGCTGGCGGGCTTGTTTTTCTCGGACTGTGCGTCATTATCGGCGCGTTCATCATCATGTCGGTTCGCATTTACCAGGTGCGGCCCGACCTCGTTAAAAAGCTTCTGCGCTACGCGATTACCGCGGGCATAGGACTGGTGTTCAGCGTTGTCGCGGTCGCCATCGGCCTGCGCATCGACAGCCGGCACAACGAATCGTACAGTCGCAGCCTGAAATCGGTAAGTGAGATATGGGGCGGCGCGATCGAACAGGCGCCGCCGGAGTTCTCGTACGAAGGCTACTCAACGGAACAGTATGAGGACAAGAACTCCGGCCAGATGCAGTTCCGCAAACGGCTCATTTCGACCGATATGGGCTTCGAATCGCAACACCTCGTGATTAAGATCGAACCCAGCGTCCGCACCAAGGGCCTGCTGAAATTCCCCGGCTACATGCTGCGCTTCACCGGCTCGTACGAGATAAAAAACCTTCACAACGCCAGGAAGAAGGTGTACTTCCGTTTCGCGCTCCCCTCGGGAGCGGGCAACATCACCGACATCGCCGTGACCGTCGACGGCGTCGCCTACACCGGCGACGCCAGCCTCGCCGACGGCATCGACTGGCAGAGCGAAATGAACCCCGGCGAGAAACGCACCTTCACGATATCCTACAGCGCACAGGGGACCTCAATGTTCAGCTACGCGCTGGGGCAGCGGCAGATGCAGATACGGAAACTTGACGTGGAGCTCTCGACCGGCTTTGCCGACACCGTCGTTCCCGACGGTGCGATGGTCCCCACGAAACAGGACACCGACGGCGCCACGACCCGCGTGATCTGGAAGGGAGAGAACCTGGTGACGGGACAGAACATCGCCATGAAGTTCGACATCCCGGGCAATTACGGCAAGATCGTCTCGAAGCTCTTCTTCTATGCGCCGCTGGCCATCTTCCTGTTTCTGGGCTTCCTGATTGTGATGACGGCCGCACGGCGGATACAACTGCATCCCATGAACCATCTCTTCATCATCACCGGGTTCTTCATCTTCTACCTGCTCGGCTCGTACCTCATCAGCTACCTGCACATCGTCGCGGCGGTTTTCGCTTCGCTCGCCGTATCGACCGGAATCGTGTCATATTACTGCTCTCTGATGGGAAAGGACCGCGCGCTGCTTCGCATCATCCTCGCGGGAGCGGGGATATTCCAGTGGGTATTCTCGACGGCGTTCTTCTTTCCCGAGCACACTGGTTTTCTCATAACGGTGGCGAGTATCATCGCGTTCATCGGGCTCATGCGCGCGACTGCCGGCGTGGACTGGGAGGACCGGCTGTAATCACTCCTTGCGCCAGGAGAACAGCAGCGAGCCCGCCAGGAGAAACAGCGCGGACATCGCGGCCATGGCCAGAAGCTGGGGGCCGACCTCGACGAGCCCGGCGCCGTCATTCATGACGCGCCGCGCCGCGTCGATCATGGGCGTGAGCGGAAACACCTTCGCGAGTTTCTGCACCCAGGGGCGCGCGCCTTCCAGGGAGAACCATACCTCGGAGAGAAACATCATCGGCCAGCTGAGTAAATTCAGCACGCCCCCGGCGAACTCCTCGCTCGAGCTGCGCGAGGCCACCAGGAGTCCCAGCGCGACCATGCTGAAACCTCCGACGGCAAAGACCAGAAAGAGCGTGGCGTACGACCCCCTGCAGCTGAAACCGTACAGCGCCGCGCAACCCGCGTAGACCACCGCCGTGGTGATGAGAATGAGAAACATTCGCGAGAGCACCTGAGCGGTCAGGAACTCGTGCGGACGCACCGGCGTCACGCTCATGCGTTTGAGCGCCCCGTTTTTACGGTACCGCACCACCGTGTATCCCACTCCGAAGAGCGCGCTGAACATGATGTTCATGCCGAGGATGCCGGGGAAGAGCCACTCCACGTAGGGGATTTCGCTCCCGATGACGCTCTGCTTTTCGAAGCCGTCAGGGCGCGTCGCTCCCGATGAGGAGAGCAGACGCTCGCTCACATAACCCTTCGGAGAGGTCGAACTCATCCAGTAGCGTTTCAATAATGGCTGCACCAGGAGGTCGATACGGTGATGCCTGAGTTTCTCCAGCCCTTCGTCAACGGATGAAAATTCCACGAATTCGACGTGCCTGGTTTTTTTAAATTCGGCGAACTGCGGGGGGAGGAGTTTCGCGGCAGCGGTCGCTTCGACAACGACACCGACCTTGTAGAGCGCCTGGCCGTTCCCGCCGAAGAGAAAGCTATACCCTATAATGATGAGAAAGGGGAAGAGCAGGTTCCATCCCAGGGCCGAGCGGTCGCGGTAGAACTCCTTGTTGCGCGCGACAAACAGAATCCTGATCCGCTTCCACATGAACCGTCCCCCCTTCAGCTACGAAGCTGCGACCCGGTGAGTTTCAAAAACAGGTCCTCGAGATTCTGCGAACGAACACTCATCCCCGAAAGATCGACCCCCCGCCCCACAAGCGCGTGGATGCAGTCGTTCAGCGAATCGGTCTGTATCTCGATCCCGTCCTCGACCTCGAACCACCTGCACGAAACGCCCTCGAGCTTCCCCGCATCGAGTTTGCCGGGCAAAAGGATCGACGCCCCCCCGCCGTGAATGGCGAGGAGATTCTCGGGCGTTCCCATGGCGATCACCCTGCCGCGGTCCATTATCGCGATCGTATCGCAGAGAATCTGCGCCTCCTCCATGTAGTGCGTGGTGAGGACGATGGTCTTGTTTTCGGACTTGATCCTCGCCACGATCTCCCACAGGTGGCGGCGGGCCTGGGGATCGAGGCCGGTGGTCGGCTCGTCGAGAAACACGAGCTCGGGATCGTTTGCGAGCGCCATCGCGAGCAGAAGCCGCTGCCGCTGGCCGCCGGAGATCTTACGGTTGTCGCGGTCGAGGATCTCTTCCAGACGGCATATCTCTATCAGATACTCAAGGTTCGCTTTTTTGTCGTACAGGGTGCGGAAAAACTGGAGCGTTTCACGAACGCTGAGGTACTGAGGGAGCTCGGTGTTCTGAAATTGAATCCCGACCTCTTCGCGAAAGCCCGCCGTGCGGGGCGCTCCTTTGTAGAGCACATCGCCCGCGGTGGGCCGTAAAATACCCTCGACCACTTCGATCGTGGTGGTCTTCCCCGCGCCGTTGGGCCCCAGCAGACCGAAGCAGGTCCCCCGACCGATCGCGAAACTGACTTCATCGACGGCGCGCACCTCGGGGAAATCCTTGACCAGCGCGCGCACTTCGAGCACCGGACCCGTAAGATCAACCCCCATGGCTTCGCTCCTCAAGGCGCTTGCGAAGCCGCTCGGACACGACCATGAGCGTGTTTTTAAAGAGCTTCGCCTGCGCCTCCACGGGAAGCGTCGCGATCTTTTTCTCGTCTATCGCCAGAAGCACCACGTCGCCGTTCGCCTCCATGGTCGCCGAGCGCTTCTCCCCGGAAAGCGCACCCATCTCGCCGAAACACTCGCCCGAGCGGACGACGTCGATTATGCGGCCGTCCTTTTTAACCCTGACCGAGCCGGAAACGATAATGAAGAGCTCGGTCCCGTTCGAGTCATCGCGGAATATGACCTCGCCGTCCTTGTGAGACCTGCTGGTGCACCGCCTCAGGAAATCCATCATCTCTTCCTCGCTGAAGGCGTGGAAGAAGCGGCTGTTGGCGGTAAGCACTTTGATTATCTTTTCTATTTCCATTTTCTTGTTGCGCTAGGCTGATCGATCCGGCCATGATATGCAAGGATTTTTCGAAAAGCGGGGGGAGCACGATGGCACCGGTCGATTACATGAAG
>JBFZEY010000215.1:0-2625 GCA_041306625.1 Spirochaetota bacterium
CGCAATATGGAGCCCAGGTAGTATTCCGAGCGCTGCAGGGCCTCCTCGGCGATCCTGCGCGCGGTGATGTCGAATATAATGCCCTCCAGCGCGACCGGTTCGCCCCGCTCGTCGCGCACAAACAGGCTGCGCTGGCTGAGCCATTTTGATTCGCCGGATTTGTTCGTAATGCTGTATTCAACGGTCGGCGGGTCCATGCCGCGGTTGACGTAGTTCCACGCCTTTCTGAGATATTCCCGCCAGTCGAACTCGAGCAGGTGGTCGAAATATTCCGGGTTCTCGAGCAGTTCCGCGCTCGTGTATCCGAAGATGTCCGCGCAGCGTCCGCCGATGAAACTGAGTCGGCCGTCGGGGAGCGACTGGCGATAGATGACTGCGGGCGCGTTTTCGACAAGGCGCCGCATCTCCGCCTCCTTGCTGCGTAGATCCTCCTGCGCGCTTACGAGTTCGCGGTTCTGTCCCTCGAAGGCCTCGTTCGAGGCCTCGAGTTCCTCGATGCTTGCGGTGAGCTCCTCGTTCACCGCGGCCAGCTCCTCGTTTTTGCGCGTGATGGTCTCCGCCGCCTCCCTGATCTCACTGACGTCCCTGCCCTCGGCGAGTATGAGCTCGACCCCTCCCTCGGAATCGAAAACAGGCTTGAGCGAGAAATCGAAGTGTGTGACACCGCCCTCTTTTGGAATGTGCCGCAAGGCGAGCCTCATGAACTCGCCCGCCGCCGACTGTTTAACCGCGTCCCTGAGTGCCGATCTTTCGTCCCCGAGCTCCCTCCACCACGGGGCCTCCCATATCCGGAGCCCCCGTATGCGCTCAATGGACTGGCCGATAAGGGCCAGCGCTGATTGATTGAACTCGAGAATTCTTCCACTTCTGTCCAGCAGGCCGATGAACTGGAAGGTGCTGTTGAAAATTGCGTGAAACCTTCGTTCGCCGGCGGCGACTCGATCGGAAAGTGTCGCCGAATGAACGAGCTCGTCTGAAATAACCAGGCCGACCAGGAGGACTATCCCGGTGAATCCGGCCTCCGAGAGCATGAGCCATCTCAGTGACAGGTTGAACACAACGGTATCATGTACCAGTGACATAAAGAGCACCAGCGCACCCGCTGAAAGCAGCACGGCCTTTCGCCTCTGCCCGCGGCGGTACTGGACGGCGGCGGCAAAGAATACGATGAGGTAAGTAGTAATAACAAGCGCCTGGTAGGCGATAAAAGCGGCGCCGGGCGTTAGATCGATCATGGCGATATGTCCGCCCCACGGAAGGGGATTAAGGGCGATCCCGTGTACGGTGGAGTCTAGAAAGGGCGGGGAGAAATGACGGGCGGCGACAAAGCCCGCGAAAACGAGCGCAGCGGCAATGCTGAAAGGGCGCAGCCGCAGGCTCGTGTAGGCGCCGGCGAACATCAGAAGCGCGACGTGGAAAACGGCGGTCCCGTACATCCGCACGCGCGAGACGGCGTAGTAATCATCGAGTGAGGTTATTCCGTAAAGCCTGGCGTTGCAGGCGATATATACGATTATTCCGGCGCACATGAGCGCGTGTGCCCTGTAGAGTTCGGGAGAACGGAAGCGGAGGGAGACGAGCGCGCTGATACCGCCCGAAAGGGCGCACACTCCACAGAGCGCCCAGAGCACCGCCTGTACTAATTCCATCGGTCGCCGCCCGCGTGCCGCCTTCGCGGCGCTCCTGTATTCGCGCGCTTTTTCCGTATCACAGTGCGAAGACCGGTCTGTCGCTCGCATGGCTTATGTCGGGCAATGGTTTCTGTCATCGCGGCGTCTTCAATTATGGTGTTTGCAGTATCGCGCCTTATGATGTAAAAGTCAAAATAATTAGTATGCGACGGCCTCCCGGGGTGGAATCTTTGGTTGACAACCAATGATGCTCTATATTAAAAGGTCACTGGGGTAGTAATATCATTAAAGTCATGATACGTAGTATTATAACATAACAACTCAATAATGCATACTTCTGATACGCTTTCGTTTCCGGCCGGAGACGGGCCGCGGGGTGTGCGTTGACCAAGGAGGAGACTCATGAAAGGAGCGTATCAGAAGGCATACGACGAATCGCTTAAAAATCCGGAGGAATTCTGGGGAAGGGCGGCGAAGGCCGTTCACTGGGACCGGCCGTACGAAAAGGTGCTCGATGATTCGAAAAAGCCCTTTTACCGCTGGTTTGCCGGCGGCGAACTGAATACCTGCTACAACGCGCTCGATCGCCATGTGCTGGGCGGAAGGGCCGACCAGGATGCGCTCATCTACGACAGCCCGGTGACGGGAACCGTGGCGCGCTACACCTACCGTGAGCTCCTCGACAGGGTCGCGCTCTTCGCCGGGGTTCTTGCCGATAACGGGGTTGGTAAGGGCGATACGGTGATCATCTACATGCCGATGATACCCGAGGCACTCATCGCCATGCTCGCGTGCGCGCGCATCGGCGCGGTGCATTCGGTGGTGTTCGGCGGTTTCGCTCCCAACGAACTCGCGGTCCGGATAGACGATGCGCGGCCGGTGCTCATCATTACGGCCTCGTGCGGAATAGAGGGCAAGAAGGTGATCGAATACAAGCCGCTTATCGACCGCGCCATCGATCTCGCCGAACACAAGCTAAAGAGGACCATTATCT
>JBFZEY010000216.1:0-3890 GCA_041306625.1 Spirochaetota bacterium
TTTCAGTAAGCCCCTGCCACACGGCCAGGAAGAGCTGAAGGCGTTCGATCGGGAGGGCCTTGAAAACGGCGCGCCGAGAATGGCGCAGCATGCGAAGAAGTCGCTCCAGATTATCCTGATCGCAGATTTCAGTAGCCAGGCTTCCGGCCGTGAGGCGCCCGAGGACGACACGCCGCTGCTCTAAAAGGTCGGCGAGCAGAAGTTCCAGTCTCTCCATTGTAAGACCAAGCACTTCCTTCACGAAGCTGGGCCGGACAGGTCCGTAAAACGAAAGCCATTGCGAAAGGAGATCTGCCGCGCGCGCCTCACTCTCCTCCGGCAGTGCGTCGCCGTCTTGCGCGGGCGCGGTCGCGTCGCCGGAAAGCGCCGAGAGAAGAGGGAGGGACTCGAGAGCGCATAACGATTCTACGGACGCTCCCGGCATGGTGAGGCGCCGGATCTTTTTATGTACGGAGTCCTCAATATGCGCCCGGTCCAGCCCGTGGTCGCGAGCGGCGGCGGCGAGTACCTCGTCCCATTCGGGCGCTGGAACGATCAGGCGCTCCCTGAGCCAGTCGAGCATGTCATTGGTCGTGGCCGGGGCGTATCCGGGTGCGGTTCGGCGAAGCTTCGCCTGGAGATCGGTCACGAGTGCGGATGGAATGCCCGGGCGCAGTTCCGGAGACGCGGCGATCTCACGGAGCAGGTCCTCGCCCAGCCGCGAGCGCACCTGCGACTCGGGTGTGTCGTCCCTGTACATGTAGGAATTGGTCTGCTGCCAGACGAGCCCGTCGGCGAAGGGGGAGGCCTGTTCGGTTTTTACCTCCGATACCTCGATTTCACCCTCGCGCACTTCGCATATAAGGGCTTTCAGCGTCGCAATATCGAACTCATCGCGCAGGCACGTTCGCCAGGTTTCGAGGAGTATCGGGAAATCCTCGAAGTCCATGACGGTTTCGAGGAGCTTCCTGGAGCGCAGGCGGTTGAGCCACAGCGGCAGGCGCTTCCCGACGCCGCCCCGGGGAAGGAGGAGGGCCCTGCCGGCATTCTCCCTGAACCGGGCGCCGAAGAAGCCGGTTTTTTCGAGTCGGTTGCGCAGAAGCTCCTCTATTCTCTCGGCCGGCAGGAGGTCGAGGAGATCGCGTTTTGAGAACGCGTGCGGAAGCAGGAGCATCACGCACTCGTTGTTTGCCGTTACTTCCAGTTGATGCCCGAAGCGCTCCTCCCAGGCGGCCGAGAGCGCGTGCGCGAGCGGTTGGTTCACACGGCCGCCCCACATGGTGTGAAGCAGCACCTGCTTTTTCGCCGAGGTGTTCAGCGGGTCCTCGAAGTGCTCGATGAGAAGGTGCCGGCGGTGGGGAAGCGGCGCCCCGGTCCGGACCTTCTGCCGCCCGAGGAAATCGGTGAGCTCGCGCGCGGCGGCGGCGTCCATCATATACCGCCCGGTGAGATCGTCGGTGAAGCCGTCTTCATCGAGGCGTTTGTCCGCTTCCTGTAAAAAAAGCGCGATCTTTTCGGCGAAGTGGAAGTCGCGGTGCTGCTCCTCGGCACGCCAGAAGGGGATTATTCCGGGCGATGCCCCCGCCGGGACGACCTCGACGTCGTTGTGCGTTATCCGCTGTATCCGCCAGACCTGCGCGCCCAGCGCGAAGCTCTCGCCGACGCGGCGCTCCCAGACGAACTCCTCGTCGAGCTCGCCGATCCGCGCGCGCGTGTCCTGAACGCGCAGGTCGAAGTAGCCGCGGTCGGGGATGGTGCCGCCCGAAAGATAGACGAGCATGGGTGAACCCTGACGGGCGCGTACGGTGTTGTCGATGCGGTCTATGGAAACGCGCGGCGAAAGCTCGCGAAGCCTGGTCTCAGCGTAGCGGCCGGCGAGCATCTCGAGCACCATGTCGAAGTGCCGCCGTGGAAGGTCCCGGTACGGCCAGGCCGTCCGTATATGCGCGTACAGGCGGTCGATGTCCCACTCCTCCGCGCAGCACATGGAAACGATCGTCTGTGCGAGCACGTCGAGCGCTCCCTCGACCGGGCGCACCGGTTCAATGTCGCGCTCAAGAACTGCGCGCGCCGTTACCGCCGCGAACAGGAAGTCCATGCCGTGGGTGGGGTACAGCACGCCGAGGCTCGTCTGGCCGACCCCGTGTCCGGCCCGGCCGATGCGCTGGACCGCGGACGAGAGCGCGAACGGAGCCTGCACCAGCACAACGCAGTCGAGATCGCCGATGTCGATGCCGAGCTCGAGCGAGCTCGTCGCCACGATGGCACGGAGCTCGCCTTTTTTCAGCTTGCTCTCGACCTCCAAGCGGAGCTCGCGCGAGAGCGACCCGTGGTGCGAGTAGGCGAGCGGAGCGGGTTCGTTCTCGTTGATGAGCCGGGCGAGTTTCTCGGCGGTCCGGCGGCTGTTGGTGAAGAACAGGGTGGAACGGTTCTCATGAATGATATTTTTAAAATCGGCGACCAGTGCAGGCCACCACGAGTCGTCGGTCATCCGCTCACGGGCGTGTTCCGGAAAAGAGACCCGGACGTCGAAGCGCTTGCGGCTTTCCGGATCGATGACAAGGACCCTGCGCGGCTCAAAGTAAACATTCGCCCCCTCCGCGACAGGGCGGTATCCGCCGACGAAAGCGGCTACCGTTTCGAGCGGGCGCACCGTTGCCGAGAGCGCGATGCGCTGGAATTCGCCCGAAAGCAGTACCAGGCGTTCGACCGCCGTCATCAAATGGGTGCCGCGCTTTGTTCCCGCGATGGCATGAATCTCGTCGAGAATGACCGCGGCCACACCCGCGAGGTTCCGCCTGCCGCTTTTCGAGGTCAGGAGGATGTTCAGGCTCTCGGGCGTGGTGATGAGTATTTCGGGGGGCCGTCGGAGCATGCGCCGGCGCTCGTCGGCAGGCGTGTCACCGCTTCGGGTGAGCACCTGAATCGATGGGAAAGGCTGGTGTTCCGCGGTAAAGAACGCGGCGAGCTCCCCGAGCGGGGCGATCAGGTTTCGGCGGATATCGTTGTTGAGCGCACGAAGCGGCGAGACGTAGAGCACGCGCGTCTGCCCGGTGCTCCAGGCCCCCGAAACCATCCGGTCGATTCCCCATAGAAAAGCGGCGAGCGTTTTTCCGCTTCCCGTGGGGGCGGTAACGAGGACGTGCGAGCCGGCCGCGATTAATGGCCATGCCGCGGCCTGCACCGGCGTGGGCGCGCCGAAGCGGACGGCAAACCAGCTTCGGATAAGCGGGTGGAAATCTTCAGGCGGAGACAATGTTTCGTACTTGTTCATTGCGCATCGTGAATACCGCGCGCGGAGGCGTTTGTCCACGATAATTTGTTTCGGCGTGAAAAGGAATTGCGCACCGTACATATTTCAGCAGTATTGGAGGCGGAGCGGGCGCAGGATGCAAACTGTCCGGTTGAAACCATGAAGATACTGGTGATTTCCGATTCACACGGAAACACCGTCATGCTGCAGCGCATAATCGATCTCGAGGCCCCGTTCGATCGCCTCGTTCACTGCGGCGACGGTGTTGCCGACCTGCTGCACGTGCGGCTTCCGCACGGTGTGCCGGTTACTTGCGTGTCGGGAAATGTGGACCGCGCGAGGGGGGTGGATATTCCGGAGGCGGAGGTGCTGGAAACGGAAGGACTGCGCATCCTTGTAACGCACGGCGATGCCTTTTACGTTAAGAGTGATTACGGCATGCTCGCCGAGGCGGCTCGCTCCAACGGGTTCGACGCCGCGCTGTTCGGGCATACGCATAGTAGGTATCTGCGGAAACAGCGGCCGGTCCTTTTTAATCCGGGTGCGGCGGTCGGTGGATCGTACGGGGTGATTGAGATATCGGTGGAAGGATTAGTCCTCCGTCACGAACGCTGGAGGGAGAGCGATGGCGTCGTTACTGGAGGTTAACACCTTTGAG
>JBFZEY010000217.1:0-3147 GCA_041306625.1 Spirochaetota bacterium
TGGATCGTGTCGATCGTGGAAATCATCATTCCCAGCCCTACCTGCTGGGGGTTGACGCCTCCGACCTCGGCGGTGGGCCGGGCGGCTCCCGCCAGGGTCTGCGAGAGCATGTCCTGGAAGGTCACCCGGCTCGTCTTGTACCCGTAGGTATTGACGTTCGAGATGTTATGGCCGATGACGTCCATCCTTGTCTGATGGTTCTTTAAACCGGATACCCCGGAAAACAGTGATCTCATCATAACGCATAAACTCCTGAATAAAAGTTATTACCGCCGGCCATGCCGCTTACTGATTATTCCCATACGCCTTTACGGCGAATCCAGTCTTCGATTCCAGCGCATTGCGCTCGCCCATGCCCTGCCGGTCCACAATATGGGCGACGGCGTCCGGACGGGGCTCCCGTTCGTGGAGCGCCGGGGCGGCCGTTCGCGGCCGGTCATGATAGCTGTCGGCGACCGGAACGGGAGCGGCCTTCTGCTCGGGCGGAAGCACGGAGTGAATATCGGAGAGCCCGACTTCGGTGCCGTTCACCAGAAGCCGTATATCGTTTTCCCTGTAAAAAATCCTCGAGACCTCGCCCTCCACGGCCCTGCCGTTGGCGGGATTGAACGCCTCGACCCGTTTTCCCAGCAGCGAGTACGCCTCGTTAGAGCGGGCGCTCCTGTTGAGCGAGTTCATCGAGTTGCTTACGTTCGTCATCTGCTCGAGCGCCGAGAACTGCGCCATCTGCGAGATAAATTCGCGGTCCTGCATGGGTTGTGTGGGATCCTGGTGCCTGAGCTGCGTGACGAGGAGCTTCAGGAAGGCGTCCTTGCCCATCTCGCCCTTCTGGCCGCTTTCCTTGTGTTTGAGCTTCGCGTTGACGGCATCGACCTGCTGTTTCGTCCTGGCAAGCTCCTCGCGCGACATGGTGTTGGGAATATCCATGCTGTCCCTCTCTTAAATCGTCACGTCTATAAATCCATCATGATGCCGTACCGACTGAAGCTCGTAACTGCCGTTCGCTTCAATCCGAGTGCCCGATACCGGCAGCGGAAGATCGTCGCGGGAGCTCCGCCATGCATACCGTTCGTCGCCGCGCACATCCACCTGGAACTCACCAACGCTGATTCCCGACTCGGCCAGTCGTTCGCGAATATCCGCGAGCTGATCGACGAGCGCCTGCCTGGCCTCCACCGTCTCGACCAGGAACCTTCCGCTGATCGTCCCCTGCTCCAGCCCCAGGCTCACATTCACCCTTCCCAGCGATTCAGGGTACAGGCGCATCTGAAAACTGCCGTTTTTCGCGTCCTGAACAACGACACGCGCGTTCCTGACCAGCGACTGAAGCTGTTCCTCGAAAAGGGGATTCTGCCGCGGCAGCGGCGTTGCGTTCGCGTGTTTATCCGTCCCCTGCGCATTCCTCGAAAACTGGAATCCAAACGCCGACGAATTCCCGTCCTTCTGCGATGAAGACTCGGGCCGGTCCTTGCCATTGGGACCGTGCGAAACCATCGCTCTTTCAAGGACCACCGCCCGTGCCTGCTGCTGATCAGCCTCTTCCAGGCGTCCCTGTGCGCCGGGCCTGTCAGTCCTTCTGGCAATGCGCGTTGCCATGTCGGCAATACGCTGTAGCTCATCGCGCAGCGGCGCCAGACGCGCTTCCCTGCCACGCGGCTGGCCTGTTTCAATCCTCTTTGCAAGTTCACGCAGGCGCTCGCCGAGCGCCTCCATGAATGCCCTGTCGGTGCGGCCGGCCCGGCCCTGTAAAACGTCCCTGACCTCTGCAATCGCCGCTTGTACGTCCCGGAGTTCCCTGCTCCCTGCCGCGGAAGTGGCCAGCATGGACAGTACGATCTCGAGGCGCTGCAATAGCGACGAGCGCCCTTCATCATCGCGCATACCGTTGCCATTGCCCAAGGCCTGGTTCTCACGGAGCGTCCCGGACGCCTTCCGTTTCCCGGGGAGCGCTGCTTCACTGGTATTGACGTCATCGGCCTTCTTTCGGCCGGGTGAATCGTCACCGGCCTGCCTGCGGCCGATATCACCTGCCTCACGGCGGGCGTCCGATTCCTTCCTGCTCATATCCGATGGTGCATCAGTATTATTTTCGCGGCGGGCCAGCGCTTTCATATCAACATCACCGCACTCATCGCGCCCGGCGGTACCGTCCCGGTCCACCCGCATCCGGTCGTCCTGACGCGCCTCGGGCTCCACGTACCGTGTTTCAGGAAGTTCCGCTGAATCTCCTACACGGTCCTCGCGCTCCGCGGACAGCTGACGGTTGAGAATATCATCAAAACTGACGGACGGCGCCTCCGCGGAGCGAAGGCGCGGTAATTCGCCCCCCTCGCGCGGTGCGAGAATTTCAGAAATTCTCAGATGTATCAATTGCTGCATCGTTCCTTCCATGATGGACGGTTATACATCACACGGGTCCGCCCGGTCCCATAGTACTGTATTAATATCGTGAGGGGGGTATATAAACTGAATGGAAAATTAATATAAAACCGCCATTGCGAGAAGGGATTCCGGTCTTCGGACTCAATATTATGCAAATTTATATATCGTAAAAGCGATTAAGCGCCCCACTTTAAAAAAAAACCGACCGGCTGGTATCAGATAAAAATTTGTGCCTTTTTATTAATTTTGTTGCCAACATTGAATATTGACGATAAATTTTAACTAGTCAATAATGATGAAAATACTAAATGGAGCCCGGGCGGGTTCAGGAACGATAAAAGTACGAGGTGCTATACTTCCATAATTGCCAATCCTCCATTTTGGATCCCGGATTTACGTCCCCAAAATAGGAGACCTCTTGGACACTCATCCCTGCCTTTGCAGGGATGTTTTTTTTGCACTCATCCGGTATACGAGTACGCCACAATGACCAGGCATACAGCGGCACCCATACCTTGGAACCATGGGCTTCCCCCCTTTTCCCTCCGGAATGCCGTGGCCATTCTATATTAACAGACCCTTCCCTTCTTGCTGGACACACCGTCCCGCCATGCAAAGCGCACCTGGACCCTCCCGGTCAAAAAAAATGTGGCGGCGAAAACGCTCCCGTGTTAATTTAAAGCGAATATAATGGCTAGGAAGAGAATAATGAACTATTCAACCGCACTGAGGCCGCAAACCATAAAAAGGCTGGAGGACATCGGC
>JBFZEY010000218.1:0-2679 GCA_041306625.1 Spirochaetota bacterium
CGTTTTCTTTTACGCGGGATGGCGCGCGGCCGCAAAGGGGCACTGGAGAATGGCCAGGCACATTCCGGTGGCGTCAATATTTCTCGGCGCCGTCTACGGCAATTACATCGGCGGCATGGGCGCGCCGGCAGTTCTGATGTACGTGCTGTCGGTGGTGCTGAGCGCGATGCTGCAGGGAAGGAGCGCGCGGGTACTCGTCTTCGCGGCTTCGCTCGCCTCATACAGTACCCTGGCGGTACTCCATCACCTCGACATACTGACCGCAATCCGGAGCGACGAGACCGCGTTCCAGAACCGCATACTGATCGCCGCATCGGCGTTTATCGGCATCGCCGCCGCACTGCGCCACCTTATCGGTCGGCTCGAGGAATCCATCAGGCTTTCGATCGAGCGCGGGAACGATCTGGCGGCCGCCAACGAGGAGATGCAGGCGACCGTGGAGGAGCTCGAGGCCACCATGGAGGAGTTCGAGTCGCAGAACGAGCAGCTCGTAACGGTCAACAGGGAGCTCGAATCGAGCGAGGAGCGATTCTCGAAGGCCTTCCACTCGACGCCCGCGCCCATGGTCATATCGGACATGAAGAACGGCCGCTTTATCGACGTGAACGAGCAGTGGCTGCGACTGAGCGGATACACGCGCGAGGAAACCATCGGTCATACCGCGCTCGATCTGCGGCTCTGGGATGACCCCGGACTGCGGACGAGAATGCTCGACAAAATACTCCGGGAAGGCTCCCTGCTAGAGATACCGCTTGTCATCGTCACGAAATCCAGGGACAAAAGGGACACACTCTGGTCCGCCGAAATCATCACCTTCGCCGGGCGCAGTGCGATGCTTTCGCTGATATACGATTACACCGATCGAAAGCGCGCCGATGAGGCGCTGCGCCTTGAAGAGGAACGCCTCAACGCCCAGCTGGATTTAAATCTGATTGTCGACGCAAGCGAAAGTGAGCTCAGTCATTTCGCCATGGAATCGGCGGTGAGGCTGACCGGAAGCACCATAGGGTACATCGCCTTCATGAACGAGGATGAGACCGTCCTGAGCATGTTCGCCTGGTCAAAAACGGCGATGAAGGAATGCGCGATAACGGATAAACCGATCCATTATCCCGTTTCCTCGACCGGCCTGTGGGGTGAGGCCGTCCGCCAGCGCAAGGCGATAGTCACCAACGATTACACGGCGCCCAATCCCTGGAAGAAAGGCATGCCCGACGGGCATGTGGCGATCTCGCGTCACATGAACGTCCCCGTCTTCGACGACGATCGGATCGTGATCGTCGCCGGCGTGGGCAACAAGGCGTCCGACTATGGCGACGACGATGTGCGCCAGCTCAGGCTTCTCATGTCCGGCCTGTGGACCATCATACGACGCAAACGGGCCGAGGACAAACTCCGGCAGAGCGAGGAGCGCCTGCGCACGATAGGCGACAACCTGCCCGGAGGGATGATTTATCAGATCATCTATAAAACCGACGGTTCCCGGCACTTCACCTATCTTAGCGCCGGCGTGAAACACCTCCACGGCCATACTCCGGAGGAGGTCGTCGCCGACGCCTCGCTTATGTACCGCCAGGTGCACCCGGACGATCTCGAAAGCATGACCCGCGAGGAACGAAGCGCCATGGACGGGCTGGGGATTTTCAACTTCGAGGCTCGGTTAGTTATCGCGCCGGGCGAAACGCGATGGTACCGCCTCGTTTCGCGGCCGCGCCTCCTGGAGAACGGCGATATCATCGCCGACGGCATCGAGATCGACATCACCGATCGAAAACGAGCGGAGGATGAGATAAAAGCCCTGTATTTGCAAATGGAGCAAAAGGTCCTGGACCGCACCGAGGAGCTTCGCTCGGCCAACGAGGGACTTACCGCGGCGAACACCGCACTCCAGAAGACCCTGGTCGAACTGGAGCAGGCCCAGGACCAGCTGGTGCAGTCGGAAAAACTCGCGGCGCTGGGACAGATCGCCGCCGGCATGGCGCACGAGCTCAATACGCCGCTGGGGGCCATCATGTCCTCCAACAGGTCGCTCATGGAACTGCTCCGCGAGAAACTCCCCGGGCTGGCCCGTTTTCTCCACGGGCTTACGGACGACGAGCACCGAATGTTCGAGGCGCTGCTGGATGAAGGCCTCGGGCGCCCCCTCGATTTCGAGCGCGCGGCCGACAGGAAGACGAAAAGCAGGATAAAGTCCCTGCTTACGGAGCTGGGGATAGAGGACGACGGCGGGCTTTCGGGCGTGTTCGCCGACCTGGGCATCGACGACACCCTGCCCTACCACAGGGAACTGCTTGCCCACGCGCGCCGCGACGAGATACTCGCGCACGCCTCCGCGCTCGTCACGATGCGGCGCCTCAGCGGCATCATCGACCTCGGCGCCGACAAGGCGGCCCATGTTGTCGGCGCGCTCAAAAGCTATCTGCGCCGCGAGGACGACGTCGACGACGCGCGGGTCGACCTGCGCGTCGAGATCGAGACGCTCCTCACGCTGTACCACGGCAAGCTGAAATACGGGGTGGAGGTGCTCATGCGCTTTCAGGACGGGGGGGCGCTGGTCATCGGCAACCGCAACCGCCTCAACCAGGTATGGATCAACCTCATCAACAACGCGCTCCAGTCCATGGAATACCGCGGGAGGCTCTCCATCTCCGCTGAGCGCTCGGGGCAGTGGATACTCGT
>JBFZEY010000219.1:0-4879 GCA_041306625.1 Spirochaetota bacterium
TCTCAATTTTCGGGAAGAGAGCGACCGGGGCTACGGCTACTGCGTCTTCGGGCGGGTGGTTTCGGGCATGGACGTGGTGGATAAAATCAGGGCGGTCAGGACCACGACGGTCGGTCCCTACGGCGACGTGCCGGTTAAAGACGTGGTGATCCTCTCGATCAAACGGAAGTGATCTTCCGATTGCCGTCGGGCGCTCCGCTATGACGAACGGATATTCTTAATCGTGAAGTCCCTCATCCACCGAAGGGCCGGTAGCGGCAGGCCGTGCCCCATCTGGATGTCGGCCTCGCCTGTCTCGATGATGAGCGCGTTGACCCGGTGCACGGTCCCCGTATCCACCCGCACATCTTTGATCTGTCCGGCATAGAGACTTTTCCCGGAGGTACGGCCGAACGGCGTCTTGCGCGAGAGTATCACCTTGCCCGCGCCGAAACGCAGGCTCTGCATGGTGAAGAGGTCCACCATCGTATAGAGGTTCAGCCATGCCCACAGGAGCGCGCCGAACCCGCCGACGACCAGGAAATTAATCGAAGGGTCATCCTGTGAAAAAAAACCGATCCACACCAGGAGCGCCGACAGCGCCATCAGCACGACCAGCCCGGGGCGCAGCGTTCTTTTCGCGGTGATCAGCAGTTCCTCGACTCCGGGTGAACTCACAAGGGCTATTCCCGCGGGGGGAGCGGAGAGGGCGCCCGAAGGGAGTGCGTCCTCCGCGGGGACGTCCCGAAGCGGCGAGGCCGCATCCGCGCTCGCCCGGCTGGTCACACCGTCGGCGGTCTCCCTCAATGCGGAAAGGCCGAACCGGCGGCTGTAGTCTTCCCAGCGCTCCCGCACATAGGCTTCGGGCACGAGGTTCATCATGTAAACCGCCAGTTCTATGCGGCGGTCGCCGCGATCGTGGAGAAGCTCGATGATGTTGTAATACTGGTCACCCCGCATCTGTTTTCTGAGGAGTATACCGCGGTACGCCGCGCGCGGTTCCGTCCACGTTACACTTTTAAAAAGCGATGTGAAGCAATACCGCACCTCGTCGTAGCCAATTTCGACCGCGGTCTTTTTTATCCCGAGGTTCATTCCATACAGAAGCACGACAATGCCGATTACTGAAAAGGGTATCGCCACGTAGAGCATGCGCGGGTCGTACTGGCCGGTTCGAAGAGCCCAGGCGAGCGCCACCCGCGGGAACCGGGTGACGATAATCGAAACGACTAGTAAAAAAGCCGCCGCCTTTATGGATTCACGGCGCTCGATTGTGGCCGGGATGCTTTTTATATCGGCCTCGAATTCCTTCGCGAAGTTGAACAGGATCCGTTTCATCAAGCGGACCCGGCCTACCCGCGGCGCCGGAGCATCCAGTCCTGGGCAAGGTCGAGATGGATCGCGATGAACGCCGAGGCGTACAGCGTAATGACGATGCCGAGAACGATGGAAAGCGGCATCTCGAAATTCCGTCCGATCGAGATCTGCAGCCACGCAAACGAATCGCTGAACGAAACGAGGACGATGCCTCCCAGAATCGCCAGGCCGCCGCCAAGCCAGTTGTACAGCGGCACGTTGCGCCGGTACGACTGCATGCGTTCGATCTCGGCCATCACCGCATCGCCGACGTCGA
Source organism: Spirochaetota bacterium (assembly GCA_041306625.1). Lineage (GTDB taxonomy): Bacteria > Spirochaetota > UBA4802 > UBA4802 > UBA5368 > MVZN01. Next base: position 1,613 of record JBFZEY010000219.1, read on the forward strand.
TATCCGGAGCTGAAAACGGACCGCGCCTGAGTTCCTCCACCGCACAGCGGAGACCTTCGGCCTCAGCGCGGCAGGACCCGCACCGGCGAAGATGGAGCCGAAGCCGCGCCGGATATTCCGTCCCATCATCGTGCTCTAAAATCCGTCGTATCGCGTCGTCACATTTCATGGTACTCCTCCGCCGCCGACCCCTTCAGCGCATCGCGCAGCATCTGCTTCGCCCTGAAGACATGCGACTTGATGGTATTCACCGGGAAACCGGTGATATCGCTTATCTCGCCGTACGACAGTCCGAGAAAAAAATAATAATCTATGCAAATCCTGTACTTCTCAGGAAGCGCGGCGACCGCGCCGAAGAGCGCCACGGCCACCTCGGCCCTCTGGGACAGCATCTCCGGACCGGGATATGCGCTTTCAATATACAGGCCCTCGATACCGCCGACGTCGCGCACTCCCTTCTTCTCGTTGATCGCGTGGTTATAGGCTATTCGCAACAGCCACGAACCGAAGCGCGACTCGCCACGGAAGCTTTTCAGACCGGCGTATGCTTTTACCAGCACCTCCTGCGTAAAATCACGTGCGTCGTCCTCGTTACGAAAAAATTGTATTCCCGTAAAGAAGATCCGCCGCTGGTGCCGCTTCACGAGTTCCCGGAAAAGAGCCGTTTCCCCCCGCAGCACCAGCACGACGATCCGCTCATCGGTGAGTGCCTCAGGCCCGTTCCCGCTCATCCGACTGTACATTCCTGCTTACGATAAAAAAGGCGAGGAGGCTCGCGCCGATCCCGAGCGGGATGAGTCCGGAGAGCACGCTGTAGGCAAGCCCCTCCTTGAGCAGGAAAAAGAGCGTGAGGCTCGCGCCGATGCCGATGAGCATGAGTCCCAGGAGCAGGCTGAAAAGCTTGAGATCAAAATACCGCCGTGCATACAGTCCCTTCTCGATCATGAGCATGCGCTGTTTATGACTCCACAGAAGATAGAAAAATATGACGACGCTACCCATAACGATACCGACTATCGGAATGATCGAGACGATGATGTTGACCGCCGCCGATGGTACGTTCTGCATGCCGACCTCCTCCAGTATCCGCCGTTACGATGCCCTCGGCGTCTCATCCGTCACTCACAGCCTGTAATGGAAAACCGGTCCTGTCAAAACAATTCTTATCGCCCGTCCGCGCGGCGTATCGGATTCTCCGCGGCGGCATCCGTCTTTCGTTCGTAACGGACAAGCATCCTGTCCGCATAGGTACGCGCCCCCGAGCCGAGCTTCCGGTAGCGGGCGGCGATTCCCGCGCCGACATTCCGTTTCCATTGTACTGCCGGACCCATACGAACACCGGACCCCGTTACGGTGCCGGCACGCTCGTTTCCCCCGGTCACGTTTCCGGCCTCCTCGAGATGGCGACCGAACTCGCCCGCGGCCAGGATCTCCGCCGTTATCGTCAGGAAATGGTGCCCCTCGATCGCCATACCCACGGTCTGCGGAAAGCGGGAAGGATTGATAAAGAGCGATTTAACGATAAAGCGTACGTATTCCAGACCGTACCATGAAAACCCCTGGCGGAAAAGAGAGGCGAACAGGGCGCGCGCCTCCAGAAGTGAAAGCAGACGTGTTTTCCCGCGGTAGCTGGTTTTCTTTACGTTCACCTTTTTTTTCGCGGGATAGCGCCTGAGAAGCTCCAGGCAGCGGTCGAAGTACGTGCGCGGACTGTAGATTTCACCCAGCACGCGCCGGTAACCGTCCTCGATCATCTGGCGCGGGAGCTTCGGGACGAAATTCATCTCCACATCATGGGTATTGTTTCCAGTCGAAAGGCCCAGGAGCCTCCCCTCGGCATCAAGCCTGCGGTAGAGCCTGGTGTTGGGAAGCGCCATGAGCAGTCCCACCATCGCGGTCGGTATCGCCGAATCACGGATGAACCGTATCTGCCGATCGAATATGTCTTCCGGATCGGTATCAAAGCCGATGATGAAGCCGCCGGTCACCTCGATCCCGCGCTCCTGTATCTTTCGCACGCTCTCGAGCATGTTCGCCTTTAAATTCTGGCTTTTCCCGGTAAGCGCGAGAGATTCCTCCACCGGCGTCTCGATTCCGATGAAGGCCATCATGAATCCCGCGTCGACCATGAGGTCCAGGAGCTCATCGTCCTCGGCGAGGTTGATGCTCGCCTCGGTGGAGAGGCTGAACGGATAGCCGTGCTCCTTCTGCCAGGGGATGATCTCCCTCAAAAGGGCTTTCACGCTCTGCCTATTACCGATGAAATTGTCATCTACGATGAAGAGCGGCCCCCTAAAGTCGGTGGTATGGAGCGCCTCCATCTCGCGGAGAAACTGCCGCGGCGTCTTTGTGCGCGGTTTGCGCCCGAACATCTCGATAATGTCACAGAACTCGCAGTTGAAGGGACAGCCGCGCGAATACTGCAGCGATACCGTGGAGTAATAATCGATGTTCAAAAGATCGAAGCGCGGCACCGGCGTCGAGGTGATGTCCGGCTTAGCCTCGTCGGAGTAAACGGCGCGCGGCACGCCGTTCCCGATATCTTTCACAAACCGCGGAAGCGTCACCTCGGCTTCGTTGAGCACGAAGTGCTTGACGCCCTCGATCTCGTTGTGCATCGCCGTCGGAAACGGCCCTCCGGCGACGACCGTCCGCCCCAGCCGGTTGCAGCGCGCCACGACCTCCTCGAACGACGCACGCTGCACCAGCATGGCCGAGACGAATACCATGTCGGCCCATGCGATCGCGTCATCGCCGAGTAGCTCTGCGTTCATGTCAACAAGCCGGCACTCCCACGAATCCGGAAGCATCGCGGCGATCGTGACGAGACCCAGCGGCGGCAGGACCGATTTCTTGCCGACGAACGACAGCGCGTATTTAAAGCTCCAGTAGGTGGTCGGTATCTCCGGGTAGACAAGAAGCACCCGTTGTTTTCGCATCGTAGAACCCCCGTACGGATATTTGGATTATGATACAGATATCCGTACCGACAGGGAGGAGGGGCAGGAGGTTGCGAATAAATGAGTGAAAAGACCGGGCATGTTAACTATTCCCAGCGCGGTCGGTCAAAAAAATCCCGCATGACGGCCTTAACCGCGTCGCGGTGTGAATTTTTATCGCGATACATGCTTTCATCGGCCTCCTTGAGCAGGTGTTCCATGCGTCTGGAGGAGTCTTCCCTGAAGGCGGTCCCGATCGCTATTGAAAGCGGGAGCGCGGCCGCGCCGGAATTATAGCTTTCAATGGCGTTATGAAGCCTGGAACGCA
>JBFZEY010000220.1:0-5634 GCA_041306625.1 Spirochaetota bacterium
CCTCCCTCAAGGAGAGACACACGGCCGGGCTCGTCATTTCGCTCCTCGTTTCATTCGGAGGGCTTTTCGCGTTCTGCATCCACTCCTGGTTCATCCGGCGGGGACACACGGAGTTCACGCTTCCGCTATCGCGCCTTATACTGGCCCTCACGCTCGCGCTCTCGACCGCGCAGGGGGCGCTCACACTCTACCTGATGCTGGCGGGCGGTTGAGGTTTCGCCTCAAGGCACGGACGAAAACAGGATTCGTCCGTGGCACAACCCGATAATACCGTATCCGACAGTGAGGACCTATATGACACACTTCGAAGCCCCTAAGACCGCGACGAGCAGGCTCTGGCTCGTCATCGCCGCCTCCGCCGGGGCGCTTTTCATCACGGGGACATTTTTCTCGATCGACTGGATCAACCATCTCTACGGTACAAACAGCGTCTATCCGGCATTCGCCAAGCCCGTTGTCTCACTTCTCTGCGCCCTCATCGTATTCGGCATCGGGAAAAACGGCCTCGGGTCGAAGGATACGCTGCTACTCGTCGTTTCCTATATCTGCATAGTCATCGTCGACGCTGCCATGAGCGTCTGGGTGTACCACGACGACGCTTCGCTTAAAAACGCCGCCTTCCTCATCGGCGCCGCGCTCTCAATCATAGCGCACATTTTGCTTATCATACGCCACGCGCGGGGCTTCCATTTCCTTCGCTCCGGCTCAACGTTCGCGCACCGCGCCGCCTTCCCGCTTTGTTTCTATGTTCCGGTCGCTGTCATCTTCATGTTCCTCGCCGCTCCGCTGCATGCCGCCGGGCAGTTCTATCCCTCGCTGTTTTACGCCCTCATCCTCACCACCTCGCTCTGGGTGGGATGGGAAACGGTCCGAAACCACCTCTTCCCCGCGCGAAACGCCTGGCTCATCGCGATGGGCGTCAGCTCCTGGTTCGCAACCGAGATAATCGGTGTGCTGTACAACATACGGGTCGAGTCGATAGCGCCGATCTGCATGATCATGACCTGGCTCTTCTACATGCCCGCGATCCTTCTCATCGCGCTCAGCGGTCACCGGTGGGGAACCAGGGGCTAAGCACAACGGCCGATCCATGGGCACGATCGATATAACCGGGGTCCCGCTATCCGAAATCGAAATTATACGGCCCCTGTGGGAGAAACTCAGGCTCCACCACCTGCGGCGCGCGCAGGATTTCAGCGGGTACTACGAAACATTCACCTTCGAGAGGAGAATCCATAAGTTCCTTGACGAAGGTATCGATATCAATATCGAGGTCGCGCGTGACGGCGGGATTGTCATCGGCTACTGCATCAGCACGATCGACCGGTGTGGGCGCGGTGAGGTCGATTCGCTTTTTATCGAGGAGAAGTATCGCCGCGAGGGTATCGGGACCGACTTTATGAGGAGGGCCATCGATTGGATCGACGGCCAGGGCGCGACCGAAATCGCTATTGTCGTGGCCGCGGGTAACGAGGAAGCGCTTCCTTTCTACCGGAGATACGGTTTTTCCCCGGCATACACAACCCTGAAGCTTAAAAACGAATAGACCCGGCAGTCACTCGAAGCGCATTGAAAGGTCAAAGGCCCTGACCGAATGGGTGAGGGCGCCGATAGAGATGAAATCGACCGCCAGGTCGGCGACCTCCCGGATGCGCCCCTCGTCCATGTTTCCCGAAACCTCGATCTTCGCGCGTCCGCCGATTATCGCTATCGCCTCGAGCATGAGCTCCCGTTCCATGTTGTCGAGCATGATGATGTCCGCGCCCGCCTCGGCCGCCTCGCGCGCCTCGGCCGTCGTGGTGACCTCGACCTCGACCCTGTAGCGCACCCCGTGGGCCGAGCGGACCTTCCGTACCGCCCCGGTTATGCCGCCGGCGGCCCTGATGTGGTTGTCCTTGATCATTACCATGTCGAACAGGCCCATGCGGTGGTTGGTGCCGCCTCCCGCCGCCACCGCGTACTTGTCGAGAAGGCGAAGTCCCGGCGCAGTCTTTCGCGTATCGAGTATGCGTATGGCCGTTCCCGCAACCAGTTTCACCGCGAGGTCGGTCCCGGTCGCTATACCCGACATCCGCTGCGCGAAGTTGAGCGCGGTCCGCTCGCCGGCAAGCACCGCCGCGGTGCGCCCCGACACCATGAACGCCGTCTCGCCGCGCGCGATCCGCTCGCCGTCACTCTTCACCAGCGACACCCGCACCTCGGGATCCAAGCGTCGATACACCATTTTAACGACCCCGCCGCCGCAAAAGACCCCGTCCTGTTTTGCGACCACCCTCGCCGTTGAGATCTCCGCTCCCGAGAATATCGCGTCCGAGGTAATGTCGCCCGCGCCTATGTCCTCTTTCAGCGCGGCGTCGACAACGAGGAGGATATCGATTTCGTTCGGCATTGGTATCATTTTTTTGTCTTCTCCAGCAGGGACAGTTTCTTCTCGGCCTCCATCATCTGGTCGCGCAGCACCGCGGCCTTTTCGAATTCGAGGTTCGTCGCCGCCTCCAGCATATCGGTGCGGATGGTTTCAATGAGACCTCTGAGCGTTTCCGGATTCGAGGTGCGGTAGGCGTTTTTATACTCGGCGACATATGAGTCGTACTCGTCGACGCCGCGGTATTCCCGCTCGATGATATCCAGGATTTCCTTCGAGATGGAGGCGGGGGTGATTTTGTGCTCCACATTGTAGCGGTGCTGTATCTCCCGGCGGCGGTTCGTCTCGTCGATCGCCGTACGCATCGAGGGCGTTATTTTTTCGGCGTACATTATGACCGTTCCGGCAAGATTGCGAGCGGCGCGCCCCGCCGTCTGAATGAGCGAGCGGGCAGAGCGCAGGAAGCCTTCCCTGTCGGCGTCGAGGATGGCCACCAGCGACACCTCGGGGATGTCCAGTCCCTCTCGCAGAAGGTTGATGCCTACCAGGCAGTCGAACTCGCCTTTCCTCAGGTCGCGTATGATCTCGACGCGCTCGATGGTTTCGATCTCGGAATGAAGGTACTTAGCGCGGATGCCGGCATTTTCGAGATAGGCGGTGAGGTCCTCGCTCATCTTCTTGGTGAGCGTTGTCACCAGCACGCGCTCGTTCCGCTCCGCGCGTTTGCGCACCTCGCCGATCAGGTCGTCCACCTGGTTTTGCGCCGGGCGCACCTCGATAGCCGGATCGATGAGCCCGGTGGGCCGTATCACCTGCTCCACGATACGCGAGCTCACCGAGAGTTCGTAATCCGCGGGGGTTGCCGAAACGAAAACGGCGCGGTCTATAATTCGCTCGAACTCTTCGAAATAGAGCGGCCGGTTGTCGAGCGCCGACGGCAGGCGGAAGCCGTATTCCACAAGGTTCGTCTTTCGTGAACGGTCCCCCTCGAACATACCGCGCACCTGCGGCAGGGTGACGTGCGACTCGTCAACAAAGAGCATTAAGTTTCCTTTGAAATAATCCAGCAGCGTCGGCGGCGGCTCGCCCGCGCCCCGGCGGCCGATGATGCGCGAGTAATTCTCGACGCCCGAACAGTAGCCCATCTCCAGAAGCATCTCTACGTCATAGCGTGTGCGGCTTTCCAGCCGCTGGGCCTCGAGCAGTTTGCCCTCGGCCTTGAGGTGCGCGAGCCGTTCGGCCAGCTCCTCCTCGATCATCCGTACCGTGACCTTGATCTCGTCTCCCGTCGAGACGAAGTGCTTGGCGGGATAGATATAGGTGCTGTCGACCTTCTCGATCTTCCTGCCGGTTAGCGGATCGGTGCGGTGTATGGCCTCGATCTGATCGCCAAAAAACTCCACGCGTACCGATTCCTGCAGGTAGGCCGGGTAAACCTCGACCATGTCGCCCCGGACCCTGAAGGTGCCGCGGGTGAAGGAGATGTCGTTCCGCGTGTAGTGGATGGCCACAAGGCGCCGCAGCAGCTCGTCGCGCCCGAAGTCGTCACCCACCCGCAGGGGGACGTGCAGCTTTTCAAAGTCATCCGGGCTTCCCAGTCCGTAGATACACGAAACCGAGGACACCACGATGACATCGCTGCGGGTCAGGATTGAGGAGGTCGCCTTCAGGCGCAGGCGGTCGATCTCGTCATTGATCGACGCGTCCTTTTCTATATAAAGGTCCTGGGAGGCCACGTAGGCCTCGGGCTGGTAATAGTCATAGTACGAAACGAAATACTCGACCGCATTCTGGGGGAAAAACTCCTTGAACTCCCGGTAGAGCTGGGCCGCGAGGGTCTTGTTGTGCGTCAGGACCAGCGCCGGCTTCTGCACCCGCTCGATCACCTTGGCCATGGTAAAGGTTTTACCCGAGCCGGTAACGCCCAGGAGGGTCTGGTACTTCAGGCCCTCTCCGATTCCTTCCGACAGGAGGTCGATCGCCCGCTCCTGGTCTCCGGACGGCCTGTAGCGCGATATCACTTTGAATGGCGGCATGGTGCAATCATGAGGAGCCGGTAAATTTTTCGCCGTCCAGGACAAACATGCCGTACTGCGCGAAAAGATTGGCAGCGGCGGTGCTCGGAAGCGATACGCCCCCTCCCCCAACGTTATAGTGCCGCTGTTTCTTGACCGGGTAATGGTGGACGCGGCAGTAGCGTAAAAAATCGCGTATGGTGAGAAGGTGGATGTTCGGCGACTCGTACCACTCGTACGGCAACAGCCTGTTTTTCGGCATGGTGCCCTTGCAGAGGAGCTGCAGCCGGATTTGATAGTACCCGAAATTCGGAAAGCTTATAATTGCGTTTTTACCGATACGCATGATCTCCGCCAGCACGTATTCCGGCTTTTTCGTGCTCTGCAGGGTCTGGTTGAGGATCACATAATCGAACGAGTTGCTCTTGTAATCTGCAAGGCCGTCGTCGATGTCACCCTGGTAGCAGTACAGGCCCTTCTCCAGGCACATGCTCACCCCCTCGGCCGAGAGCTCGACGCCGTACCCGTCTATCTTCTTCACGCGCTGGAGCGTGTAAAGCAGCACCCCGTCGCCGCAGCCCAGGTCGAGTACACGCGAATGCGCGGGGACTTCCTCGATGATGATGTCGTACCCTGCGCGGATCTCGCCGCCGTGTTCAGCCGTGCTTTTCAAACTGGCTCCTCAGGAAGTTCGCGATATTGCGCTGTGTCTGCCTGTCATCGAGAAGAAAGGTGTCATGCCCGGTGTCCGAATCGATCTCGGTATAACCAACGTGCTTGCCGCAGGCACGAAGGGCCCGCACGATCTCCCTTGACTGTTCGCTCGGGTAAAGCCAGTCGGAGGTATAGCTGATAATGAGGAAATCGGCCTCCACCTTCTCGAATGCCGCGCCGAGACTGCCGTAATCGGCCTTCAGGTCGAAGTAATCGATCGCCTTGGTGATGTACAGGTACGAGTTCGCGTCGAAGCGGTTTACGAACTTTATTCCCTGGTGGTGCAGGTACGACTCCACCATGAACTCGGACTCGAAATTGAAGCTGAACAGGTCGGCGTCCTGCAGCCGGCGCCCGAATTTCTCGTGCATCAGCTGTTCGCTCATGTAGGTTATGTGGCCGATCATGCGCGCGAGCCCCAGCCCCGCCTCGGGCTTATTCCCCCCGTAATAGTCGCCGCCGCACCAGTTCGGATCACGAAATATCGCCTGGCGCCCCACCTCGTTGAATGCGATCCCCTGTGCGGTAAGCGAAGCCGAG
>JBFZEY010000221.1:0-4798 GCA_041306625.1 Spirochaetota bacterium
GTCGTTGAAGAGCTTGCCTCCCTGTATCCTTCGCTCGCGGCGGTGTTTATCGCTTCGGCATTCTGCGGGGGAAACACCATTTCCGCCATGGGCAGCGAAGAGCAAAAACAACGCTTCCTTCCGGCTCTCGTACAGGGGGCGTCTCTGTTCGCTTATGCACTCAGGGAAAAAGAAGACGCATACGGCATCAGCCCGGTGAAAACGATTGCCACCGCTGCCCGTGATGGCTTTATGTTAAACGGCACAAAAGTATGGGTCCGCCTGGCTGATCGGGCGGACCAGCTCCTCGCACTGGCATGTACGGACCCGGGCAAGGAACATACAAAGGGGCTGACGATGTTTGTCGTGGATTCTAAAAAAAAGGGAATAGGCATCCGGGCGATGGAAAAGGTGGGCTTCGATTCCATTAACCTCTGCCAGGTCACCTTTAAAGATGTTGCCGTCAGCGCGTCGGATATTTTAGGCGGGCCGGAGATGCTCAATCAGGGCTGGATGCAGTTTGAGCGTATAATTGATTCCGAGAACCTTGAGGTTGCCGGCGTTGCCGTCGGAATGGCACAGGGGGCTTTCGAGTATGCGTCCCAGTACGCCAAAGACCGTGTCCAGTTCGGCAAACCCATCGTCGATTTCGGTGCCGTACGGCATATGCTGGTTGATATGGCGATTAAAATAAGGAGCGCCCGGATGCTGACCTACCAGGCGGCATGGCGTAATGATCATGGCGAGAAAATGACTATCGAGTCGGCCGTAGCGCGTCTTAATGCTGTCGAGGCGGCAGGCACGGCCTCCCTCAATTGCGTACAGGTTCTTGGCGGCTACGGGTATGCACAGGAATATGACGCGCAGCGATATTTGCGCGATTCGCTTGTCATGTTGACGGGTGCTGAATCTGTTGAAACAATAAAGGAACGCATCGGCGAGAATCTCTCGCTGAGTTCAAGGGAATAAATTATGGCCCATACAAACAAGAAGTCTGTCGTTTATGAACCTATGAATTTCCCAAAATTAAAGGAAATTGAGCGCGATAACAGGAAAAGTCTTATCATAAACGCGGCCGAACGGGTGTTCACGCAACTGGCCTTCGATAAAGTAACGATGAGGCATATCGCCAAGGAAGCCGGTATTACCGCAACGGCAATTTACCGGTATTTTACCGACAAGCAGTGCCTTTACGCCGAGGCATACATTCGCAGCAATAACCGTTTGCTTGTCAGGATCATGGAAGACATGAATGCGAGCAAGGATTTCCGTCTGGAAGAGATAACGATGATCATCATTGATCATTTTGCCAGGGAGGAACAGAACCTGAAAATGCGTACCCACTTCATGATCGATGATACTTTAAACAATGAGGTCCTGAGCAGTATAAACGAAAGTTTTCGTGTATTCCTGATAGAAATCGTAAACTATTTCACGCGTTTTAATCCGGACGGTGATGTGCGCCTGCTGGCGCGCATGTATATCGCTTCACTCAATGGCCTGCTGATTACGTTGCGCAAATATCCAGGCAAGAACCGCGAGGAGATAATCAAGCAAATGAGAACGGGGGGTTCGCTGCTGGCCAGCATGTTCAAGATGCAGATTTTACGGAACCGATGACCGCTCATTTAAAAAAGACTTGAAGAATTTGAATATCAACTATCGTAATAGTTCCTTCAATGTCATGCGTTCGCGTCAGGATAGCAGCGGAAGGGGGCGGTGTGTTTAAAAGATTGGAGGGATTTTTCTTAGGAAGTTATGCAACGGCAGGCATCGTTCTACAGAGAAAGTCAAAGACCTACCTGTATATTGTATTGCTCATCAGCGCCACATTGGTTATGACCACCGGTGTAATGCTCGGCCTGTCTGCCTACGCTCTTTTTTCCACGGAGTTTATTTCCCGCGCGAGCCTGATCGCGATCGGGATTGTAGGATTGGCATTCCTCAAGAGCGGACGCTATTATGCTGCCGCGAATCTGCTTTCCGTCGGTGCTACCATGGCGATCGCCATTCAAATACTGTTGGGCAAGCATCAAACGGAACTTTCATTATTCATGAGTATTATCATCCCCTATCTTTTTATAATCTTTGCGGCGTTGATTGGCACCCGTGTAACGGTCATTGTCGTGGGTGTCATGACCCTCGCCCTCGGGGTGGGCGCTGTTATTCTAAGCGATACGATCGAAGCAGCGGTCGCGAAAAAAATAATCGGGACACACTTCGCCCTTACCGTTTTTATTGTGTTACAGTGTTATGTGATTCTTCAAAACATAGGCTCGGCTATGAAGGAAATATCCGGAGAGATGGAAGTAAATAAGGAGAAATCGGGTATCATTATCAAGCTTCTTGACAGCGTGCGGTCCCTGACGGTTTCACTGGCCTCATCATCGAACGAGCTGTCAACAACGGCGACGCAGTTCTCCGATAATGCGCAAACCCAGGCCTCCTCGGTTGAGGAGATGACCTCGGCGATGGAGGAGATGTCGGCGGGGATAGAGAACATCTCGGCAAACGCCGACTCGCAGAGCGGTGCGATGAGTGTTTTAATGACTAAAATGGCCGAGTTTACCGATACGATCATGGGGATGAAGGGCGAGGTGGAGTCCATGCATGAAAGGGTGCAGGTCATCATGAACTCGGCGCAGGTCGGTAATAAAAACCTCGAGCTGATGAACCAAAGCATGAACAATATAGGAAACAGCTCCGGCGAGATGACTGGTATAATAAATATTATCAATGATATCTCCGACCAGATAAATCTTCTATCCCTAAACGCGGCCATCGAGGCCGCCCGAGCGGGAGAGGCGGGAAGGGGATTCGCCGTGGTAGCCGATGCCATATCAAAGCTCGCCGAACGAACGTCTCAGAGCGTAAAGAACATAAGCCAGCTTATCAGCGTGAACGAAAAGGAAATAAACCAGGGGAAGGCCCACGTAACAGGAACGGTTGAGACCATCGGCTCCATCATCCAGGGAATAGCGGAAAACTTTAAGGCCATGCAGGCGATCGCATCTCGCATGGATATGCAGCTTGAGGCAAATAAAACAATCAATAAAAACGTGGAAATAGTTAACTTAAAAACCGAGGAGATCAAATCGGCCACCCATGAACATAAGATCGCGACGGACGAGATCGTTAAAACGATTTCCTCGATAAACGAGGTGACCATGGTTAACTCCAACGGAGCGAACGAGATGCTTTCAAGCACCGAGGAACTCTCCGGGATGGCCGACAGCCTGAAAAATCTTATAGCGTCAATTGATGTCGAAAAAAGCTAACCTCCGCCGGCGCGCAATAAGGCCCCCCGCCCGCCTGCGGCACTTCGCCGGACTATAAGCCTAAAAATAACTCGAATTGCGAAATATTCCTTGAAATATAGAGTAATAGCTCTATATTGGTTATTAGAGTATATGCTCTATATTTAACCGGAGAGGAATAACAATGAACACAACGACTAGAAGAGGTTTTTTGCTGACAACAGGAGGCGTGGTGCTCGCAACGGCCCTTCCGCGCCTCATCCCGGCGTTCGGGGGCAATACGGCGAATGCGGCAGGGGAAGCCGCCATGGGTGCAAATGTATTGAGGCGGCTCGACGAGGAGGAGCGGGCGATACTTGAGCTCGCGTCGCGTGCGCCGAGCGGGCACAACACACAGCCGTGGACCGTGCGGATAGCGGCGCCGGGAAGGTGGACAATCGGGACCGAGCGCTCGCGCTGGCTCCCGGCGGTCGATCCGGGGAACCATGATGTCATGCTCTCGATAGGGGCCTTTATGGAGAACCTGGTGATCGCCGCCGGCGCGTACGGCAGGCGGGTGGAGTATCGAGTAATAGCAAAGAGCCCGCACGACGCGGCGCTCATCGAGACGCGCATCACACGGGCAGACGCGATCGCGTACCCGGTGGATACAATGCGCGCGCGCCGCACGGTGCGTAACGGCATGAATACAAGGGAACTGGAGCGCGGGGATATCGATTCTGTTACGGGAAAGCACGGCGGCTTCATCTATATTCCCCGGCTTTCCGCCGAGGGGAAGTACCTTGCCGAGGCGACGCTTGAGGCGAACAAAGCGCAGACATGGCGTAACGAGGCGCAGGAAGAGCTTGCCGACTGGATCCGCTGGTCGAAAAGGGAGCAGCGCAGGCACCTGAGCGGATTGACGCCCGCCTCAATGGAAATCACCGGCATAGCGGGATGGTATGTGGGTAGTTTTTTTGACCGGCAATCGGTCCTTGAAAACAGTTTCAGGGAACAGGGCATCGCCATGGCGAAGAAGCAGGTGGATAACTGCGGCGGGTGGCTGGTGCTTCCGTTTAGCGGAAATGCCCCTGCAGCGCTCGTGGAGGCGGGACGGGCATTCCAGCGAATGGGTCTTCGGGTACGTGAAAAGATGATCGCGGTTCACCCGATGACACAGGCGCTCCAGGAGGCGCCGTGGAAAAACGAAATCGCCGCGCGCATCGGCGTGAGAAAGATAGCGATGCTTATGCGCGTCGGCTATGTGAAAAGCTACCCGGCACCGGTGAGCCTGCGCATGCCGATCGAGCGTTTTACCCGGGCGTGAGAAGATTCGCCGGGGACCAGAGCCTGGTCCCCGGCGATAACGTAAAAGCATCAGGTTTCAACGTGTCCGGCTATTCCTTGGGTCGCATGGTTAGAAAACATTGATCAGTTCCGAAAATACCCGTAGTTGACCGTGACAGCAATCGGCCGCTGGTCCGGTTCTGCCGTAAAATCCTGAGTAATCATCATAAAAACCTTGACTTAGGCCGTGCCCGCAGCTATATTGATAATTGGTCGGACCACTCGACCAATAGCAC
>JBFZEY010000222.1:0-3813 GCA_041306625.1 Spirochaetota bacterium
ACTCAACATTTATCATGTAATCGAGGTGAACGAGGCTAAATGGCCGAAGGTAAACGCGGCCGGGGCGAAGGCGTTCGCGGATTTCATGGTGTCGGCCGGGGCGCAGAGGCTCGTCAAAAAATACGGCGTCGCGAAATACGGCGCTCCGCTCTTCTTCCCCGACGCGGTGAAATAGGGAGTATCACCAACGTCATCGCACGGCAGGGCGCATCTCGGGATGCGCCCTTTTCGTTTCGTCAGTCGCCGAACTTGACGTCGGCGATGAGCCGGTCGAGGTTGGGTGAGAGCGCGTTGTTGACCATACGCCCGCGAACCGCCTGCGCGCCTAGATCGCGCATGAGTACGGGATTTCCCGCGGCCGTTTCGGGATATTCCGCGTACTCGGTGGTATAGAGCGGTACCCCGAGCGTTTTCGCCGACTTGGCCGCCTCGAATATGCCTCCCTCGGCGGGCGATTCGACGATGTAGACGGCCTTCGACAGCGCGCAGGCGAGCCTGTTTCGGCGGAAGGCATTGAACGTGGAGTATTCGGTTGCGAAGCCGAAGGGCGAAACAAGGAGCATGGCATCCGGGCTGTATATCTCCTTCAGCGAGTCGGGAATTTTGAGCTGTGAGAAGCCGTACGGCAGAACCCCGATGGTGCCTCCCCCGTTCTCAAGGGCCGCGCGGTGTGCGATCATGTCGGCGCCGCGGGCGAAGCCGCTGACGACCGCTATGCGATGGCGCACCAGCTCCTGTGCCGCCCGGTAGGCCACCAGCTCGCCCTTTTCGCTCACGCTCTTCTCGCCCAGCACGGCGGCGCCTTTGTCGCGCAACAGCGCGCGGTTCCCGTACACGTACAGCATGGAGGGCGCCTCGTTTTTCAGGAGGCGCGAAAGGCGCTCGGGATAGGTCTCCTCGAAGAACAGGACGACCTCGATTCCCGCGTCGATGAGCCTGAAGTACTCGTCCTCAACGAGCGAAAGTTTCGCCCGCGCGGCGTCGACGAGCGAGGCGGCCTGCTCGCGGAGCGAGAGCTCGGCGCGCATCTCATCCGGGCTGAGCGCGAAGAGGTCGACGATGGAAAGGCCCGGGCCGCGCAGGGCGTCGTGGATTTCCCGCATCGTGGCGGGGCCCACGCCCTTCACCTGCTCCAGCGCCATCCAGTACTTGTCGTGCTTCATGGGGTTCCCCGGTATGCGCCGCCCGGCGCGGCGGCCGTTTTATCCTTCATAGCCTGTCGAAAGGCGCCCGCCGTTTTCGTGTCGGGCGAATCCTTTAAGAACACATAAACAGCACCAAATCTATGATTATATAATATTGAATATATTCTTATGTCTGAAATGATGATAGATGCCCTAAAAAAAGTCTAAAATATACAAAAAAGAATGAATTCATGTTGACATCCATGACCGTATTTTTACAGTTTCACCATGCGAACAGGGCAAATGCCGTTCGTGGTAGGGATGCGCAGGTGCGGAAATTCCTATTTAACCATAGGAATATTGTCAATGTTTATTGGGCGGTCGCGCCCGAAAGTCTGGATGCGGATTCCCTGGCTTCTTTTAAATGAATTATAAAACTTGCAGGAGGTTGTCATGGCCTTAAATCCATTGGTTGATTCTCGGGACGTGCGTTTCGTGCTATTAGAAGCACTGGAAGCCGATAAGCTGAACAAGTATCCGAAGTTCGCGGATTTCGACAAGGATACCTTCGAGGCCACCCTCGACCTCGCCGAGCAGATCGCGGTTGAGCAGATCTACCCGACCGCCGCGCTGGGCGACAAGGAAGGCGGCTGTAAGTACGATCCGCAGACGAAAAAGGTTGAGATTCCCCCCTGCTATAAGCCCGTACTCGACGCCTACTACCAGGCCGGCCTCTTCGGCCTCTCGGACGACCCCGAGCATGGCGGGTCGGGCATGCCGGTCGCGATCAACGCGGCGGTCATGGAGTACATGTGCTCGGCGAACTATCCCCTTGGAATGTACCCCGGCCTTTCTCACGGCGCGATGGAGCTTATAGTGGAATTCGGCACGAAGGAGCAGCAGCACGAATACATGCCCAAGATGATGACCGGCGAGTGGGGCGGCACCATGTGTCTTACCGAGCCCGAAGCCGGTTCCGACGTGGGTAACCTCAAGACCAAGGCCGTCAAGCAGGCCGACGGCACCTATAAAATCACCGGGCAGAAGATATTCATCTCCTCCGGCGAAAATGACTATTACAAGAATATGATCCACCCGGTGCTCGCCCGCATCGAGGGCGACCCGAAGGGCACGAAGGGCATTTCGATTTTTATCGTTCCCAAGTATCTTATCAATAAGGACGGCTCGCTCGGCGAGTTCAATGACGTTACCTGCACCGGTATCGAGCACAAGATGGGCATTGCCGGTTCGGCGACCTCCCAGCTGGCGTTCGGCGACAACGGCAAGTGCGTCGGCTACCTTCTCGGCAAGGAGCGCCAGGGCATGAAGATCATGTTCAAGATGATGAACTTCGCCCGCATGGGCGTCGCGATCCAGGGCCAGGGCAACGCGTCCGCGGCGTACATGCACGCGGTCACCTACACCAAGGGCAGGCTGCAGGGCGCGCATGTCACCCAGATGCTGAACCCTGAGGCGCCGCTGGTTCCGATCATCCAGCACCCGGACGTCGTTCGCATGCTGCTGTGGATGAAGTCGCACCTCGAGGGACAGCGCTTCCTCACCTATTACATGTTCTATAACATCGACCTTTCCACCGTTATGGAGGGAGAACTCCAGAAGGAAGCGAACGGACTGGTCGAGCTCCTCACCCCGATCTGCAAGGCGGGCTGCACCGACAAGAGCGTTGAAATCACCTCCGAGGCCGTACAGTGCTACGGTGGTTACGGCTACTGTGCCGATTACCCGGTCGAGAAGTACATGCGAGATTCCAAGATCCTCCCGATCTGGGAAGGCACCAACGCAATCCAGTCCATGGACCTCACCATGCGCAAAATCCTCATGAACCCCGAGCAGTTCAACTACAACGCGTGGAAGAAGCGCGTGGACGATGTCGTCAAGAAGGCGAAGGGAGTCGTTGAGGACAAGTACGTCGACCTGGTGGTACGGGGCATGGCGAAACTCGACGAGGTCATCGAGATGATGAAGGGCCAGATGGCGGGCGGCAAGTTCATGCACCTGTTCATGAATGCTACCATGCTGCAGCAGGCCATGTACATGCTTGCCGTAGCATGGGCGCATCTCTGGATGCTCACCATCACCATTCCCAAGAGGAAGGCGATCGTGGGCGACGCGAAGGGCGCGGACCTCAACAAGCTCCTCGCGGACAATCCCGAAGCGGCGTTCTACTCCGGCAAGGTTCTTTCGTCACAGTTCTACATCGGGATGGAATTCCCGAAATACTTCGGCAGGATCGAGGGCCTGCTCGGCGGCGAAGCCGCCGTCATCAAGGCGAGCCCGGAAATTTTTACCGGGGCGCTGGAAGCTTAAGCGCGATTGTATCAGGAAAGCAAAAAACGGCAGCCCGATGGGCTGCCGTTTTTTGGTGGGTAAATTCCCTCAGCCTCCGGCCCCCTCTCCCATTAAGATTGGAAGAAAGGAGAGGGGGAGATTGACACGATGAGCTTAAGGTCACACCGAGTTCCAGCCTTGAGCCTATTCGTGTGGTCCTCCTTCTCTTTTGTTCAAAGAGAGTGGGTTGGGAGCTGAGTTCGAAAAGCTCTCGGCAAATCCCGAAAGCAAGTAGCTCGGCCAACGGATGCTTAACGCCCTCACCCCCCGGCCCCCTCTCCCATTCAGATTGGAAGAAAGGAGAGGGGGAGATTGACACGATGAGCTTAAGGTTTAGGAG
>JBFZEY010000223.1:0-7526 GCA_041306625.1 Spirochaetota bacterium
AATCCTATCCACGACCCGACGACGGAGGGCTGAGCGTTTTCCAGAGCACATTAAAAAAAACCGGAATGCGATCAACCAGCTTCGTCGTCATGCCGTTGAAATACCACAGGTGGATCTGCCGGTAGCAGTGCATATAGTACTGGTCAAGAATCTGCGAGGTGCGGATCGACGGATCGATTTCGCCCCGCTCCCGCGCCCGTTTCACCACCTCGGCGAGAATGACCGACGCGTCCTCGCGCCGGTACGAGCGCACCTTCATCCAGGCGCGCATGGGCACGGTGATGAAGGCGGTGACTGCCACCCCTGGATTCCGATCGTAGTAATCCATGGTAACCCAGAATATCTTCCTGAATATCTCCCGCGCGCTCTCGATCCCCTTTATGTGCTCCCGCACAAGCACGCCGATTTCGCCGATCTTTTCGTCGAGGATGGTAAACAAAAGGTCTTCCTTCGAGGGGAAATAGCGATAGATGGTGCTGGGGCTGATACCGGATTTTTTATAAATTTCGCGGATATTTACTTGGTGAAAGTCATTGTCGGCAAAAAGCCCGAGCACGACCGGATAGAGCCGCTGTTTGAGCTTTTCGGGAAAGGCTGTCATGGCCGCCGCTGGCCGCCGCAACAACCCTCTTTTTCTGACCGGTTTTTTCATGAGGCGAATTATCCGCATACCCGCCGAAAGACTCAACCTACTTTTCGGCCCGGGCGAACTTTTTCGCGTGTTTCAACCGGCAACACGTCCGTAGCCGTTGGAAAGCACGCGGCCGCCGTCGCCGTGCACCTCGAAGAAGAGGTCGACGCCCCCGTCGCGATCGCGCTTTCCCGTCAGCCGCACGCGGATATCCCCCGGCGGAACGACCATGCCGGTGAACCGGCACGCGAGCTCCTTTATTTTCCGGGAATCGCCGCCCGCCTCCCGGTCGGCAAGCTCACGTGTCGCGTAGGCGAGCGTCGCCGTGCCCTGGAGGATGATGTCCGGAAGGCCCACCATCCGCGCGAATCCGACCGAGGTGTGGATCGGGAAATAGATGTTCGTGCAACCGTCGTAGACAAAGGGGCGCATGCGGTCGATCCGTATAACGCGTTCCCATCGTGCGGGCGTCTCAATTCCCGCTGACGGCACAAGCGGGATGTCCTCCCCGCCCCGGCCCTCACCCACGCACTCCACGCCGCGCATCATGGCGCCGATGTGCTCGGTGAACACGCCCTGCCCCTCCCGGTCCAGCGCGTCGAAACGGATGACGGTCACGGTGCCCGCGCGGTGCGGCATTATGGCCGCCACGCGCCCCCTGATCGTCAGATCATCACCGGGCCGCACCGGGCGATGAAATGCGAGGTGCTCGGTGTAGTGCACCTGCGTTTTTATGATGTCCACGGGGAAGTTTTTATCCTCGATGAACTCCCAGATTCGCTCAGCAATCGGCCAGGTTGCCGCCACCGCGAACATGGGCGGAGCGATGACGGCCTTGCCCCCCTCGTCGTCGAAATACAGCGGGTTTTCATCGTCGATCGCCGCCGCGTAATTCATCGTGGCGCGCCAGTCCACGGTGGTCCTGTACTCCCTCAGGGGTGTCCCCACAAACGACGAATCGAGCTTCATATCTCCTTCCTTATGTCTGCATTGAGCCTCGCGCTCGGGCGCGAGGCTCAATGAAACGCATACGGCTTATTTTTTCAGCATCTCGTTGATCTCGTCCCGGAGCGCCAGCTTGTTCACCTTGCCGTTCGCCAGAAGCGGCAGAAGCGGACGGATGAAGTACTTCTTCGGCAGCTTATAATTCGCCAGCTTCGGTTTGCAGTATTCCAGCAGTTCCTCCTCGGTGACATTCTTGCCCGGCATCGGCATCACGAAGGCCCAGCCAACCTCTTGGTAAAGCTCGTCGGGAACACCCATTACCGCCGCGAAGAGCACCGCGTCCTGCGACTCGATCACTTCCTCTACCTCGCGCGGATAGACGTTTTCACCGCCGGTCTTGAACATCTCCGACTTCCTTCCGGTGATGTGTATGTATCCCTGCTTGTCCTTGAACGCCAGGTCGCTCGTGTAATACCAGCCGTCCTTGTCCAGCACCTCGGCGGTCGCCGCCGGATTGTTGAAGTACTCCTTGAACATAAAGGCCCCGCGCACCGCGATCTCGCCGATCTCGCCGTCGGCAAGCTCTTTGCGCGCATCGTCCACGATCTTCAGTTCAAACGGCGGCGCAATCTTTCCGGCAGTGGACAGGAGAACATCGTCGTTATCGCCCTTCTCCGTATAGGTCACGAAACCGCAGACCTCCGTACTCCCGTATCCGGTAATCAGGTTTGCGCCGGTTTTTTTGCATATCGCCGAGAGCGCTTCGATCATCGCCTTCGGCGCTGCGGAACCGGCCCACGCGAAGAGCTCGATTTTTGACCAGTCGACGTCCTTGAAGCCGGGCTGCATCATCTGAAGCAGGAACATCACCGGCACCTGGCCGATGACATTGAGCTTTTCCTTTTCGACCATCGCAAGCGAGGCCGCAGGGTCGAAGCGGTCCATGCAGACGATACACCCGCCGACCATTATGGCGGCGAAACCGATCTCGACGTCGGCGGCGACATGGTTGATGGGAAAATGCAGGAGGGCCCGTCCGCCCTGGCGGAAATAGAACTTTTTAATTTCAACCTTGATGTTCTCGATGATGCTGTAATGCGTGTGCACCACGCCCTTGGGCTTCCCCGTCGATCCGGAAGTGTACATGAGCAGGGCGCTGTCCTGCCCGTCGACGGCACCGGCGCGTTTCTCGAGCTCCGCATCAAGCTCTTTCCGGGGCTTTCCGACGTATCCGGCATAGGACTCGGACCCCTCCACGGGCTCGCCGATCACCAGCAGCTTTTTGATCGATGGACATCCCTTCGCGAGGGCAGCGATGGTCTCCGATAGATCGTTCCCCATAAAGTCCCTCACCGCCACCAGCACGGTCGGCTTCGAATCGTTCACCTGGTAGCGCAGCTCCTCCAGCGTAAACTTGGGATTGAGCCCCAGCCATATGGCCCCTATCTTGTTCGCCGCCATATAGGTCACCGGAAACTCCGTGCGCGCCATGGCGAGCAGAGCCACGCGGTCGCCCTTTTTCACACCCGCCTCCATGAATGCCTTGGCGGCAAGATCCATGTTCTTTTTGAATCCGCTCCAGGAAATCCGCGTTTCCTCGAATACCAGCGCCTCGGCGTCCGGCGTTTCGGCGGCCCATTTTTCGACATACTGCCAGGTCAGATTGAGTTTCTTCCAGTCCATGCGATCCTCCTTGTCGGTTGAATGCGCGTCGTGCCGGATGGGCTCTGTGTGTGGGCGCTCGTGGGCGGCGCCATTCCGGCCGTTACATCGTGAACATTCCGGTCTTCCATCAGTTCAAACATCCCGCTCACATCGCGATCGTGGAAACGCTATTACGGAGCAAACCGGATTTGCTCACGGCACTGGAACCATATATGACATTATTGACGATATGTCAACAAAAAAACATTGTTACGAATATGTTATTTTATAGTAACAATGTTACGATTTTGCGACCGACTTCCGGACACTGAAATACAGTGAATGAAGCTGTTTGATTATTGCAATGTCCGGATTCAATATCCTTCATGCGGTCGAACGGCGGAAAGCTAAAACCGGATTACCCGCCCTTCAATCCGGGATCGGTGGGCGGCGAAGGCCATCAGATGGCTCTGGAGCGATTCTCGCGCCGATGTCGGGCTCGCCCCGCCGGCGAGGACTGACACAAAGTTTTCCATTATTCCCTCGTCGCCCTCGGAATGCCCGAGCACGTCGGTCCTTACCGGATACCGTGCCACGCGCGACGATCCGTGCCGGGATATCTCGAGCGCGCCGCCCGCGCCGAAACGCGCGCGAAGGCTGCCCGCACTGCCGTCGATCCGAAGCGTGCGCCCCTCCATCGCCGCGAGCCCGTGCATCCGCAAAACGGCGGTTACGCCGTTTTCAAACCCGATCATGGTTTCCTGATGGTCCACCTGGTCATTGTCGCAACGGTACACGCAGCGCCCGTACGGTCCCTCGCGAAGCGCCCGCAGCACTCCCGTCTCCGAAAGATCGTCGGTGATGGTCGAGGTCGGCCATTCCCTCCACCGCGCATAGGAGCGCAGGCCGGGGATAAAACGCGAAAGCCCCGGTGCGCCGAGCAGAATCCTGCCAGCCAGCGAGAGCGCACCCGCGTTCATCATCACGAGCGCCTTTTTAAGCGGCACGCCGTACAGATAGGTCGCGACCGCCTCGTACGGGCAGGTGGCGGCTGCCGGGCAACCGTCGATACAGCGGGCAGGCGCGCCCGCGGGCGCGTTTACGGCGGTGAAGTGGTCCAGTCCCCCGACCGACGCGACAGATTCCGGCGCGGCCCCGGCGAACCACTGCAGCAGGTCGAGATCATGGGAACACTTGGCCAGGATCATCGGCGACGATTCGTCGCTCCTGCGCCAGTTGCCGCGGACATAGGAGTGGGCCATATGGTAATAGGCCACGTTCTCGGCGTGAAAGATGGTATGGACGCGCCCGATCGCCCCGGCCTCGAGCAGCTCCCTCACGGCGCGGAAGATGGCCGTGTAGCGCAGCACGTGGCAGACACAGAGGCTTTTCCCGGAGGATTCGGCCGCGCCGACGATCGCGCGGCACTCCTCCTCCGTGAGCGCCATTGGCTTTTCGAGGAGCACGTGATAGCCCGCCTCGAGCGCGCGCACCGCCGGGGCGGCGTGCAGTGCGTCCTGGGTCGCGATGATCGCGCCGTCGGCCATGCGCGGCCGGTCCAGGATATCCTCCCACGAGGCGAACATGTTCGCGTCAGATATGCCATGGAGCCTCGCCATCCGCCGCCGCCTTTCGGCGACCGGCTCGGCCACGGCGACGATTCGGAGATTCCCGGGATGCCTCAGCGCATGCGCCGCATAGATCGCGCCCCGGTCCCCCGCACCGAGCAGGATGGCCGTCGATGGTTTCATGGAGGGCTACAGCGCCTCGGCGGAACGCCTGATGGCGCGCGCGGAGGCGTAAAATTCCGGAAGTGACATTCGTTTAAGAAAGACGAAGCCCCTCGTTGCGCGAAGGAGGGGGCTTTGGTGTTCATGGAAGTAGCCTCTGCCAAGGCAGGTCTTCAGCATCCGGTACTGCTCAACCTGGATGCGCTGGGCGAGCCGCGCGAAGCTTCCCTCGTACTCGTGGCTGGGAAACGACGCGTCGGCCTGCGAGACGAAGGCGTTTTCGAAGGTATTCTGGAGCACCGCGAACATGTTGAGCGAGACCGGGACGAAGACGTCCGCGTCGGACGGGTGGAAGCGGTACCAGACGTTTCGATAGCCGATCACCTCGATATCATTTCTTCCGCTTTCCTTCTCATAAAGCTTCAGCGCGGCGGCGACCGCCTGCAGCACCTTGTAGTGGGTATCGGGGCCGCTCGCTTCGGGATCGAAGGCCACCGTCACCACGTCCGGTTTCACCTTGTGGAGAAGCCGGAGCACCGGATGCGCGTCGCGCTCCTCCAGCGGCTCCTCGGTGAAGAGCTCCCCCTGGTAAAAACCGAGGCGCAGATGATGGATCGACGAGCTGTCGAATCCGAGATACCCCCACTTGCAGTCGGACTCCCATTCGCGGATCATCCCCTTCAGCTTCTGAATGTAGGGCAGGTCCTTTTTGCCGGGATACTGTGTCTCGAAGTAATTAACCAGTTCATTGATGCGATGGCGCAGGTTCTCGACATCCCCGTCCTCGTAAATCTCGATGAGGTTGCGCAGCATCCTGCGCGCCGCGCCCTCGTCGCGCGTCTCGCGCCGGTCCTCCGCCACGCCGTCCAGGTACTGCCACACGTCGCGCCGGCGGCCGTAGACGTTGCCGGGGCTGAAATAGCCCTCGCGGACAAGTTCGTCAAACCGCCCCTCCGCCAGAAAGCGGCACAGAGTGCGCACAAGGGAGAGGGCGTGGCTGTTGGTGACGGCGTTAAAGCCGGAGGTCATGTACGCGAAATCGTGGCTGTTCGAGGCGTCGCGGATAGTGCGCACGGCGTAGGGAAGATACCCCAGGATGATGTCATCGTGGTGCGGCGCCGTGTGCAGAAATCGCGTGGCGGAGGCGGTATGCGCCCCGTCGGCGATTTTAGCGCGCAGGCGCGCGGCGACGAAATCGGCTATTTCCCTGTATTCCATGCCGGTTTTCGACGGCAGGAGCGCGCAAAAGCGGTCGGCGGTGAAATCGGCGTGCTCCAGGCCGGAGACCGGCTTACGCAGGCGAAGCGAGAGATCGATCACGGAGCGCTCCGTGTCTGCCGGATCGGACGTATCCTTCGCGGCAAAGGCCCTGAATCTCCGCTCCTCCAGCCGGGCGGCCGCTCCGGTGGTAAGATACAGGCGCGTCGAGGGCAGAGCACGAAGCGCCGTGGCGGGATACAGAAGCCCCGTGTCGGCCTCCACCGCGTCCCGTACCACGCCGGCCCTGGCCTCGCCCGCTGCCATGATCACGGCGGTACACTCCCGGTTTATGGTGATGGTGCCCAGACCCACGGTGATAACCAGGCGTTTCTTCGCAACCTCTATCCCGCCCAGATCGCTCGCCGAGGCCGCCTGGGTTTCGTAATTCGTCTCCGTAAGGCGGGTGGTCGAATGATGGTCCGAACCGCTCATGTTGAAGGCGATATGGCCGTCCGGACCGATACCTCCCAGAAAATAGCCGATGCCGCCCATGGAGCGGATGCGTTCCTCGTAATCATGGCACCACTGGTCGATCCGTAGAAGCGTGTCTTTCTGCAGGCGCTCCATTTCAGTCCTGGCGTGCCTGAGGCGAAGGGACAGATCCACCGTCGAATCGGGCCAGACCGCGTCGAGCCCCAGTCCGGCGGGAAGGCCTATGCGCGAGCAGTCGATGAGCAGCGCCCGGTCCGCGTCCAGGCCGAATCCTTCGATGTAATACCTGTTAACGTAATGGTGAAAGCTGTTGTGATGGCCCGGCTCGACGGGATAAAACTCGTCGATTTGAACGAAGCGCAGGCTTTTGATGTCCGGGATGATTGACGGATCGACGCCTCCCGCCTCGAGCTCGCGCGATGTTTCAGCGGTCTTCCATCCGTCAAGGAAACGCCTGGTCCACTTGATGAAGAACTCCGGCGTTTTCCCCGTCGGCAACGATACCACACCGCCCGGATTGCGCTGGACCCACTCGAGAAAACGAAGCGACGCCAGCCTTCCCAGCGCAGGGAAGCTCTCGACAACGATAGCGCCCGTCTTTTCCCACGGCGGGTACATGAGTTCCATCCCGCTTGCGCGAATGGCGATGGACTCCACCTGTGAATCATTCGTATGCATTACGGGATCCCGCTCAGACCATACGCAGGCGCGCGCACGGATTCAAGGAATTTTTATTTTACTCATGCACAAAAGATCACGACGCCAATGCCGGCACAGGCCGCAGCTTGCAGGCGAATTTATGTTAAAGAATTTTCCAAGAGCAAGTATGTACACTCCGGCAATTCAAAAAAAATTCTTTAAAAAGCGGTCTATCATTCAATTAA
>JBFZEY010000224.1:0-4935 GCA_041306625.1 Spirochaetota bacterium
ATAATCGTGTTCTGCGGCGTGCACTTCATGGCCGAATCCGCGGCGATACTCTCTCCCGAAAAGAAGGTGCTGATTCCCGATCCGACTGCCGGCTGCCCCATGGCCGACATGGCGAACGAGGATGATCTCATCGCCATGCGCGAGCGCTATCCTGACGCGATGGTGGTGACCTATATCAATTCGTCCGCCGGCGTGAAGGCCCTTTCGGACGTCTGCTGCACCTCGGCGAACGCGGTGACGATCGTCCAGCGCGTCGACGCGCGGCGCGTCATCTTCGTTCCCGACCGGAACCTCGGCCGATGGGTGCAGCGCTTCACCGACAAGGAGATCATCCAGTGGAAGGGCTTCTGCCCCACCCACGAGCGATTCAGCGCCGAAGACCTTGCCGAGGCGAAGCGCGCGCACCCTGACGCGCTCGCCATGGTGCACCCGGAGTGCAATCCGGAGGTGATCGACATGGCCGACGAGGTGTTTTCGACCGGCCAGATGGTGAAGTTCGTGCGGGAAACCGACCGCACAAAGATCATCGTCGGCACCGAGGAGGGGATGATCCACAAACTGCGGAGCGTCGCTCCCGGGATTGAATACATCCTCCCTTCGAAGGCGCTCGTCTGTCCCAACATGAAAAAGACGACGCTGGAAAAGGTGTACGCGTCCCTTGTGAGCGAGGAGCACCGTGTAACCGTTGGCGCGGACCTTCGCGAAAAATCGCTCGGGTGCCTGCGGCGCATGCTCGAGCTTTCGAACTAGCCGCTTGCACGCCGTTTCTCTGATGGCGAAGCGCTGCTGATCGTCCACCTCCATGCACGAAGTGGACGCTAACTGGAGAACGATGAAATGGTGAGTAGCCTTGTGCATTTCATTCCCTGAACTGAAAGACCGGTGCAGAGAGAACCTGCTCCCCTATACCAGGCGCGCGTTTGCCATGCTTCCGTCCATTAAAAGACCGGTAATAGCCGACATCGGCTGCGGCACCGGCGTTCCCACCATCGAGCTCGCGCGCATTTCCGACGGGATGATCTACGCGGTGGACACGGACGAGCGCAGCCTCGAAATCCTGCGCGCGAAGGCCGAGCTGTGCGGGTATCGGGAACGCATCAGCATACTGCGCGGATCGATCGATTCGCCGGAACTGCCGCCGGACGGCGTCGATATCCTCTGGGCGGAGGGCTTTTTCAACGTGATCGGTTTCGAGAAGGGTGTTGCAGCGGCGACGGGTCGTGTGAAAGAGGACGGGTTTCTGGTGATTCATGACGAGCTCGCGGCCGAAGACGAAAAACACGCGCTTATGCTCAGGTATAAATTTTCTTTGGTGGAGTCCTTTGTCCTCGATGAGTCCGTATGGTGGGACGAATATTATTCCTGCCTGGAGACGGCGATAGCATCACTTGCGGCGGGTATCCACGATGATGCTGTACGATCGGCGCTCGTGGAGATACGGGAATGCAAAAAACGCCCCGAGTCGTGCAGGTCGATATTTTACATTCTTAAAAAGACGGGGTGACCGCGCCCCCCGCCCGAAAAATGCCGCAGGGCGGAGCGGTCCGGTGCCGATTATTTCTTCAGGGTCGCCTTGAGGGCGAGTTCCTTGTAGCTCTTGCCGAACGTGAATTTGGGAACCTTCGTCGCCTTCTTCGCCGCGATCTTGATCTCTTCGCCGGTGATCGGGTTTCTTCCCATGCGCGCCTTGGTGGCCGGCCGGACCTTTATGTACATTTTCCCGATCTTCCCGACCGGAACCCGCTCCCCCTTCATTACGCCGGCGTTGATGACGTCGAATACGTCCTCAACGACCTCTTTCGCGCGCGCTCTGGGTATGTCGTGCTTTTCCGAAATGTAGTTTACGATTGCCTGCGCGGTGTACTTCTCGGGGTATTTAACCTTTGCCTTGAGTGCGTCCTTCTTTACCGTCTTGCTGCCGTTTTCCCTTGCCATACTCTCTCCCTTCTATTGCATGGTGTGTTGGTGATGCCAATCAGGGATTGCGCGTTAATACTACTGTTGCGACGGCAGGATCTTAAAGGCTCTACCGGCATTAAAGCGACGAAATCCCATGTGATTGAATATCTCGATATTTCTACGATATATGTATCAACAAAGTCGATTGAGGCGCCACGTCAAGCATTTTACCGTAAATCGTCGGGATCCGTGGTTCCAGGTACCGGGAAAATATAAAATTATGCTCGACGATGCACCCGCACTATGCGAGAGCGGGCCATGGATAATCGGATCGAGGACCTGTACCGGGAGCTTGCCGCTGGGGTTACCCGCGAGCGGTTGAAAGAGCTCAGCGTGGACATTATCGACAGGTACAAGCGCAAGGACCTGGACGGGTTGCGCCGGTATGCCGCGCTCATCAATGGCGCGGATGGCGGTCTCGACACCGGAAGGCTCTTTGCCGCCGTGATCCAGCGGTATCATCCGGATAAGATCGCCATGGTTCGGCGCGAGATGGAATCGCTGCGCGCCGCGGGGGATCTCGACGGCCTCGCCATGATGCGTGAGATATACCTGACGGAATTCCGTCCGGCACACATCGATCGTTTCGGAGATTTCGAGTACGAGGAGGAGTTTTCGTTCGAGAGCGATGAATTCGGGTATACCGAGAAATCGGAATACGACGAGGATGCGCCGTCCGATTACGAGTACGAGGATACGCTCGATGAAGCGGAGAACGGCGAGGGCTACGGTTTCATCGAGGCGGTGAACGGGCTTTTATTCGGGAACCTCGATTTCAGTGTGGACGGCAACGACCTCTCCGGACTGGAGGGCGAACTCGACCTCTCCGATTTCGAGATAGCCGATCTCGACGGTGTCGAATACTGCGTGAATATCACCGTGTTGAATCTTTCGGGAAACAACCTGCGGGGTATCGGCCCGCTCGCGCTCCTTCGCCGCCTCTTGTCCCTTTTCCTCGCCGACAATGCGATCGAGAATATCGATTGCCTGGCCGAGCTTGCGAACCTTCGCGAGCTCGATATCTCCTTCAATCGCATCGAGGACATCTCGGTCCTCGAGAAGATGGAGGAACTGGTTTACGTTAACGTTCTGGGCAACCCGCTCGCCGACATGCGCACTGTGGAGAACCTCATGAAGCGGGGTGTTATCGTCATCTATTGATGATGGTGACGCCCGCGCGGGCCGTGTAAGCTCAGGCCCGGGACCTTTTAATAGCGTGCACCCGTACGCTCTTCACCCCGGCGAGCGCTTCGGCCGCTCCCTCTGCCGTCAGGCCCGTCTCTTTCAGAAACGCTTCCGCCATCGGATCGGCCGACCATGCCTCGAGCGGCAGGGCGCTCTCGCCCGCCACGCGCACCTCGTCGAAACCCGCGCCGGCGATCATTCCGAGGTAGTCGCTCTTGAGCGCTGCCCCGGCGATGCAGCCGGTGAAGGCGGCGACCGAGCGCGTGATCTCTTCGGGCAGTTCGCGTTCAAGCACGATGTCCGATACCATCATGCGCCCGCCTGGTTTGAGCACGCGGTGCACCTCCCGGAACACGCGTTCCTTGTCCGGGGAGAGATTTATGACGCAGTTTGATATAACGGCGTCGGCCGTGCCGTCGGCGACGGGAAGGTTCTCGATCTCGCCCAGGCGGAACTCGACGTTGCCGAATCCGCTCTTCCGGGCGTTTTCGCGGGAGCGCTCGATCATCTCCGGCGTCATGTCGACTCCGATAACGCGCCCGCGCCCGCCCACCTTTTTAGCGGCGAGAAAACAGTCGATTCCCGCGCCGGAGCCGAGGTCGACCACGGTTTCGCCCTCCGCAAGCGAGGCGAGTGCCACCGGGTTTCCGCAGCCAAGACCGAGGTCGGCAGCTTTCGGTATGTTTTTTAAATCCTCGGCCGAATAGCCGAGCGCCGCGCTTGCGCCGGCGGTTGGCCCGCAGCATGACGATGACGGTCCGCAACACGATGTGCGGTTCGTAACCACGCTCGCGTATTTATCGCGTACGGCCTTTCTGATGTTGTCCGCCTTCATTGGAATGCTCCCGTTTGATTATTAGACCTGTTGCTTTACTGAGTGTCATTGCGAGCCCCGGCCGTATCGGGGCGTGGCAATCTCATAGAGTATCTGGTTTTTTGCCTGTAACTTGGTGCCTTTTGAGATCGCCACGTCGGCCTGCGGCCTCCTCGCGATGACAATTTTGTCAGTTATGCGACAACTCTATTTTTTATCGGCGCCGGCAAGCGTGCTCACCAGCGGGCCGAGGAATTCGCGCACCATGCCGGTCAGGTGGTCCGCCTTGATAAACGTAAGACAGCAGACCTCACCGTCTTTTTCCCAGCTCACCACGGCCAGCCGGTCTCCCGGCCCGATGCCCGCCTTCTCCCGCAGTTCCTTAGGGATAACCATCTGTCCGCGCTCGTCAACGCCGAGGAGCGCCTCGACTCTGAAAGCTCCCATGGAGAGGGAGCAGCAGGCTTCGTTGGACGTCGTTTTTTTTGCCATCAGATCAACCTTTTCTTACTATTCAGCATAATCAGATTATACTGAATAGTAGGATTTCCGTCAATAAAAATTATGATAATTTTATGAAATTTTCGGGGTCCGGGGAGTGTAAATTCCGTCGATATGCCGGACCAGAAAAGTTGTCCCTGCGGGCATACCTGAGGCCCGGGTGCCCGGGCATTGCGCGTGAAAGACTGCCGGCCGGGCAGCCTGGTCGCCAGTGGCGCCCGTGTCTATAAAACGGCAAACGGGACGTCGCCCGTATGGGGCCCGGGGATTCTACCCCAGGGCCATGACGAATTCGGTACGTACCGGTCCGTCCTCGGCCGGGCACAGCCGCAGGAGCGCGGCGCGCGCCTCGATACCGCCGATTTTACCGAGGGCCCAGGCTATCATTCCCCGTACCCGCGTGTCATCGGTTTCGCCGAATGCGTGCAGCAGCTCGGGCAGATAACGGTCGTCTCCGCTGTTGCCCATCACGCGCG
>JBFZEY010000225.1:0-2737 GCA_041306625.1 Spirochaetota bacterium
GGTCGGCAATGTGGAATTGAAGACCGACGTGAACGCCCGCATCGAAATGTCGGTCGTTGAGTAGGGCGAGTCGGCAATGTGGAATTGAAGACCGACGTGAACGCCCGCATCGAAATGTCGGTCGTTGAGTAGGGCGGGTCGGCAATGTGGAATTGAAGACCGACGTGAACGCCCGTATCGAAACGCCCGATCAGCCGACCGGCCCTGTTGTACGCCTACCGGGGCTTCGATACGCCTGCGGCTACTCAGCCACCTGTCTTAATGGTTGACTAGGGCGGCCGTATGTCGTCCCCCATAAAAAACGGTTGCACAACCCCTGCCATCCGCGTTACAAATAAAGCCGAACCATGCGACCGATTCCGACACTCCATGCCGTCCTCGCGCTCGCGCTTGCGGCGCCGCTGTGGGCGCCGCGGCCCGCCGCGGCCGATGACGCCGCAACGCTCTTCCGCGCGGTCGCGCGCGAGCACGCGAAGATCCGGACCATCGACGCCGAGATCACGCAGTATATCGCCGAGCCGGGCAGGCCGCGGGAGATCTTCCGCGGGCGCTACCGCGCGGACGAACGCGGCAGGTTCCGCATCGATTACACGGTACCCTCGCGGCAGATCGTGCGCAGCGACGGGACCGTCTTCGAGTGGTATTATCCCGACGAGCGCCTGCTCTATTACGCGGAGGCCGCCGGCCGGCCCTCCGCGCGTCCGGGCTTCAATCCGCTCGACGGCATCGACGACGGGCTCGAAACGCGCTTCGCGCTCTCCGGAGGCGGCTGGCGGCTGTACGGCTTTTTCAAACGCGCGCGCGTGTATCACCTGAAAGACCGTCAGAGCGGCGTCGATATCGAGGTACGCGTCGACCCGGCGATGAAGGCGGTCATATCCAAGACGGTGCGCGACAGCCGCGGGTACGAGATTTTAAAGGAAACCTACGAGGGGTATCGCGCGATCGGCGCCATCCACTTCCCCTCGAGGGTGAGCGTGACGGCCCGGACGGCGAGGGGGATCACCTCCAACGTCACCGATTACGGCCGTGTCGCGCTTAACGGCGCGATCCCCGGGGCCGTGTTCAGCGCGGACCATCCGCGCGGGGTGACCAGGAGGAGGCTCGATGAATAAGCTCGCGCGCCGGGCCGCATCGGCCGTCATCACGCTCGCCCTGTCCTCGGCGGTTTTCGCCGCGGAGGTCGTTATGGTGGGCTCGAGCATCGAAATCGATATAATGAAAATAACGGGCGGCCGGCCCGTTTCGACCGCGCGCGAGGAGCTCCAGGCGCTCGCCGCGGCGATCACCGACGAGTATCACCGCCGCGGCTACACCACGAGCTATGTCGAGAAGGTCTCGGTCCGGCCCGACGGAACGATCGAGGTGCGCGTACTCGAATCGCGGATTGCCGGCGCCTCGGTGAGCGGCGTGGGCGAGCGCGAAGCCGGGGAGATCCGAAGCCTCCTGGTGCCCGCGGAGGGCGGGCTCTACAACCGCAACGTTCTTAAAGAGAGAATGGACCTCGCGCGCGCCCGCTTCAATCTCGATTCGGTCGTCATCCGCCCGGTCAATTACGAGGGCACGGGCGACGTGTTCCTTACGGTGAGCGTGCGCCGACGCGCCCCGGGAAGCTTTTACGGCGGCATCGGCGTGGACCCGATCTACGGCATC
This sequence comes from Spirochaetota bacterium, assembly GCA_041306625.1. Taxonomy (GTDB): domain Bacteria; phylum Spirochaetota; class UBA4802; order UBA4802; family UBA5368; genus MVZN01. Next base: position 1,654 of record JBFZEY010000225.1, read on the forward strand.
ATGCCGCGTATCGGATGGCGGCTGCCGTTCGCGCCCTCCTCGCTCGAGCTGAAGGCGACGGCCGGCTATCGCGACCGGCTTCGCAAGATCGAGGGTGAGGCGCGGTACACGCGCACCCTCGGCGAGGGCGGGTCGGCCTTCTTTGTCGGCGCGGAGGGAGGCATGACGGTCGAGCGCTGGGAAACGCCCGAACGCGATTACGTGGTCAAAACGGGCGCCTCCAACCTCGGAATGGGGTTCGCCGCGGACCTTCCGGCCTCCTACCTCGCCTGGCTCAACCTGTACGGCAGGGGACAGTATTCCGGCGTCCGCGATTACGGGCTGGAGGGATCCTCGGACACGAACAGGGACCTTCGCGGTGTCGCGGACCTGCTCGTTACGGACCGGTTCTATCTACTCGAAAAACGCGGCGCGACCTCGTTTTCCGCGGTCTTCTCGGCCGGCTCGAGCGATTTCGAGCCCGGCGGCTACTTTATCGCCGAATCGCGTTTCCGCGCCCCGATCCGGCTCCTGTCCATATTCAGGCTGATCCCCCGCGCCTCGTCGTATTATACGGACTCGCGGGAGCGTTTCTACATGCGCTACGTCTTCGACGGCGACCTGCTGGGCTTCGCGGGCGACTTTTCGGCCGCGCGCTGGAAGCTCGTGGCGGGGCTCGACGCCGAATTTGAGATCGTCCCTTCGTTCCTCTACGCCGGGCCGTTCGTAAACGGCGGACGCTTTCTCGACGAGCGGGAGCGCCGGCGAAGCGCAACCGGCCTCGGCCTTCGGGCGGCGATCGAGCACCGCGGCACGATGGCCTCCCTCTCGTACGCCTGGGACGCGTCGGCCGGCATGTCCTCGGGCGGCGTGTATATCGCGGCGGAAAGCCTGTTTTGATCGCGGCGGGATATGGAACTCACCCCCTGATCCGCTCTCTTTGAACGAAAGAGAGCGGGGAGGAGCGGCGGCGCGTGAGCTTTCACCTTCCGCGCGGACGATCCGTATACCGCTCGTGGAGAGGCCTGCCGCGGCCCTGCGGACCTTTCCGGCGCCGGCCGGTTTTTGTCGTATGGTCAACCTGACGCGCCGCTCCATCGATTAT
>JBFZEY010000226.1:0-3508 GCA_041306625.1 Spirochaetota bacterium
TGCGTTATTTATAGAGGTGCCCTGTCAGAGGAACACGCGCGATGAGAACGCGCGTATCAAGAAAGAGGAAACCCATCCCGAGGGCTGGAATGAGAATAAGAATCGGCAGAAAGATATAGAAGCCCGCTGGACCGAAAAGAACAGGCGAAAATATTATGGCTACAAGAACCACCCGGCGGTTGACCGCAAGCGGACGTTATTGCCATACTGAACTAGGGAAGCTGAACCCCTTGACGGACCCACATGGACAAGTCAACCGAGCAGGGCAGTTTTCATCCGCCCATGCGAAGGTTTTGCAGAAGCCTCAGGTGCCTCACCACTCGATATCTGGAATCACACGGGTGGGAGCTCCCATATAAACGAAAAGGACGTTTCCGCTGGTTCGGAAACGTCCTTTCCACTGCAGGCCACGAGGGACTCGAACCCCCAACCGCCGGTTTTGGAGACCGATGCTCTACCAATTGAGCTAGTGACCTAGGTATCACTACCACAACGCAAAAGGGAAGCTTCTGTCAAGTATTTTTGGCATGCGAATAAAAGGCGCCGGTATATAAGCGCCTTCGTTTCGGATCGCGCGTCAGCCCGTTTCTCAATAATATTCGTTCGTTGCAAGGTCTTCGAACAGGTACTTCTGCCTCTCGTCCTCGCTGTGCTCGAAATCCACCGGGTAGTTGCCGTCGAAGCAGGCGGTGCAAAATCGGAGCTCGGGGCGGTCGATTGCAGTCAGCAGCGACTCCACGGTCATGTACTCGATCGAATCGACCCTCAGGTACTTGCGGATCTCCTCGATGGAGTGCGACGATGCTATCAGCTCGCTCCGGGTCGGGATGTCGATGCCGTAGAAGCAGGGGAAGCGGGTGGGCGGTGCCGAGATGCGCACGTGCACCTCGCGCGCGCCGCCGCTTCTGAACATCTTTATGATCTTGCGCATGGTGGTGCCGCGCATGATCGAGTCGTCGACGACCACGATGCGCTTGCCGTCGATGACAGGACGCACGATGTTGTACTTGATCTTCGCGCCGAAGTCGCGGATCTTCTGCGAGGGCTCGATGAAGGTGCGGCCGATATAGTGGCTGCGGATCATGCCCTTTTCATAGAGAATGCCGGATTCGCGCGCGTAACCGAGTGCCGCGCAGATGGATGAGTCGGGGATCGGCACCGTTATGTCGGCCTCGACGCCGGACTGTTTGGCGAGCATGCGCCCCAGCTGGATGCGCATTTCGTGAACGGAGTTGCCGAAAATGATCGAGTCGGGCCTCGAAAAATAGATATACTCGAAGACGCACAGCGACTGCTTCTTGCGTTCGAAGGGGAAGTATGACTTCACGCCGCCGGCCGTAATCTCCAACAACTCGCCCGGCTGCACCTCGCGCACGTATTGCGCGTCGATGATGTCCAGCGCGCAGGTCTCAGAGGTCACCACCCAGGCGTTGTCCAGCTTTCCGAGCACGAGCGGCCTGAAGCCGTGAGGATCGCGTACGGCATAGAGGTGGTTTCTGTTCATGACCAGCAGTGAATAAGCTCCCTTTGTCTGTCGCAGCGCATAGATCAGCGCCTCCAGAAAATCGCTCATGCCGGAACGCGCCATGAGGTGCACGATCACCTCGGTGTCGATGGATGTCTGGAATATCGATCCTTCGCGTTCCAGCCCGAAACGGAGCGAGCCGGCGTTTACCAGGTTGCCGTTATGGGAAAGGACGATCGGCCCGAGGATGGAGTCCGCGCGAAAGGGCTGCGCGTTGCGGAGAAAGGAGCTCCCGGTTGTCGAGTAGCGGTTATGGCCGATGGCCATGTGCCCGAGGAGGCTTTCGATATGCTCTTCCTTGAAGATGTCGACCACCTTGCCCATCCCGGCGTAGCGGTAGATATGCTCATCATCGCTCGAGGCGATTCCCGCCGATTCCTGGCCGCGGTGCTGGAGTGCGTACAGGCCGAGGTAGGTCAGGTTGGCGGCCCGTTCGGTGCCGTAAATACCGAAAACCCCGCACTCATCCTCGGGTCGGATGCCGTGCAGGGAGCACGAATGGTCGGTGATGTTCATAATCGGGTTATCTGCCGCGCGATGGTTTTTAAGACGGGAATACTCTACGAGCCTTCCGTATGGTGTAAAGCACTTTATTCCCTTCGTGCGTCTTCCGGATCCGGGTGCGAAGTATAATCCCGAAGCAAAATATTGACATCGCCGGGAGCGTAGCGAAGCGGCGATCGCACATCATACCCTACGGATACTGTACCTGAATACAACCATAGCGCGAAACTTTGCCGGAATCAAGGAGTAATTGCGGCAAGTGTTTCGCCGGTGTAAAAAACGGGGAGAATCACCCCGTTCCCCGCCCCGTCGGGCCCGCCGAGCGTCAGGCGTGCTGCTGCGCGTAGATGACGGCCAGGATCCTGGCGGGCGTGTCGCCGACGCAAGCCACGCGGTGAGGCGTGGTCGAGTCGTAGTAGATGGTGTCGCCCGGCTCCAGCACGTCGGTGAACTCGCCGAGCTGGACCTCAACCCTGCCATCGATCACGAAAAGGAATTCCTCGCCCTCGTGGCTGTAGGCCGCGCCTTTCTTTTCGATCGGCTCCAGTGTTACGATAAACGGCTCCATGTGGCGGTTGATTTTATCGGGGGCCAGGGACTCGTACGAATAACCGTAGCGGACCCCCTCCTTGGACGCGACGCGCGAGGTGGGCTGTCGCTCGTCCCTGCGCACGATGGTAAAGGGGGACTTGCCCACCTGATTGAAGAGGCGGCCGATTTCGATGTCCAGAGCGCGCGCTATGGTGGTGATCGCGCCGAGCGGGGGCGAGATGAGATGGTTCTCCAGCTGCGAGAGATACGCCGTGGAGAAGCCCGTTCGGTCCGCTATGTCTTTAAGCGTAAGGCCCTGCGATTCCCGCAGTTCCTTGATCCTTTCTCCGACTCTCACTTCTCCCGCTGCCATGGCCCCTCCATCTCGATGTTCTCCGGGTTTGATACGGTGAATACAATGGTTCCCAGCCGGTAACGCTGATCTCCCGCCGGTGGAACTCCGGATTATTCCAAGTATGCAGCCGAGCGTAGCAGGCGTAGCGGGCCACGTCAATTAAAACTTTTCGAGATCGTCGATGTAGTTGATGTTGATGAATACGCGCGCCGGATCGGCGATCGGTGTTATCCAGCCGGCTTCCACGCGCCGCACCACCACCTCATCGAAAAAGCTTACCACCCGGCGTTCCCCCCGGTCGATGCTCCGGCGGGCGGCCGGAAGACAATTCGGTGAATAGAACGCGTGCAGGGCTTCGTAATTGCCGCCGAGAAAGGGGATAACCACGTCGCTTCCTTCCATAAGTTTCGACATGTCCCGAATGAGCGGCACTGAAAGAAACGGCATGTCGCAGGCGACGACAAAGCAGCCGCCGGGACGCGAGTGGTGCAGCGCCGTGTATATGCCGCCCAGGGGCCCCCAGCCCTTCACGATGTCGGGATGACAGGGAATGCCGAGCCCAGAAAAACGGTCGATATGGTCGGCGATTATGG
>JBFZEY010000227.1:0-3863 GCA_041306625.1 Spirochaetota bacterium
GGGATATAGAAAAACTGGTTTATGAACCCATAACGCTATTGCTGGAAAAATACAATGAGTTCCATGGCGGCAAAACAATCAAATGAAGTCGAACCCGCCGCTCTCAGGGTCTGGGCGGAGGAAAAGACCGTTTTCAAAGAGCTTACCGATGGAAGGATAATCGGCTTCCCGGCGGATCGTTTTGCCATTTTGAAAACCGCCGGCGAAGGCCGGCTTGGGGAAGTCACCCCGCGCCTGAATGGATATGCGTTGCGCTGGGAATCGCTCGACGAAGATATCACGGTGCCGGGTATAGTCGCCGGTCATTTCGAGTTGCCCTGATTCATCCTCTAATTTTCCACCCTGCATAAAAACCGCGTGACATCCCGCTCCACTCTCCGTAGGCTCGCGCGCATGGTGCTCATATCCCTGCAGTCCGGCAGCAATGGCAACTCGCTGTACGTGGAGTCAGGCGGCGTGCGCCTGCTCTTCGACGCGGGAATCAGCGGCCGCAGGGCCGCGGAGCGGCTCGCCGCGTACGATCGCGACATCCACGGCGTCGACGCGCTCATCATATCGCACGACCACGCCGACCACGTCTCCTGCGCGGGCGTGTATCACCGCATGTTCGGCGCACCGCTGGTCGTCTCCGAACCCACGCTTCGGGCCGCGCGCGCGAAGTACGAGCTCAGGCGCCTCGCCGACGTGCGCCACTTCACCCCCGGTGAGACGCTCCGTTATGGCCACGTGAGCGTACAGACCTTTTCCACGCCGCACGACGGCGCCGACGGCGCGGCCTTCGTGGTCGACGACGGCGCTCATTGCCTCGCCATCCTTACCGACCTGGGGCACGTCTTCGGTGAGCTCCGCGGCGCCATCGCCTCCGCCGACGCCGTTTTCATCGAGAGTAACTACGATCCCTCCATGCTGGCCGGGGGGCCGTACCCGGCCGTGCTCAAGCGCCGCATAGCCGGCGACGGCGGGCACCTCTCCAACGGCGAGGCGGCCGCGCTCGTCGCGTCAAGCGCCTCGTCGAAACTCAGGTGGGTGTGCCTGGCGCACCTCTCGGAGGAGAACAACACGCCCGAATGCGCGCTTGCCGCGCACCGGAACATGCTCGGAAGCGGAATCGCCCTGCACCTGGCCCCGCGGTACGGCCCGTCTCCCCTGCTCGAGCTGTGAGCGCGCGCCTTGCCGTAAAAACCAATTGACCTTTTATCGGGCCCGCGTCTTCATGAAAACCGGGGAGCGAAGTCCCTCGTGAAAGCCCCGGGAAACGGGTGAACCTGAATGGACCACGAAACGACGATCGAAAGCCTGAAGCGCGCGGTGATCGCGTTCCGCGACGAGCGCGACTGGAAGCAGTTCCACGACGTGCGGAACCTCGCCATGGGCCTGTCCATAGAGAGCGCGGAGCTGCTGGAGCGCTTTCTCTGGAAGTCCGACGCGGAGATTGCGGCGATGCTGGAGGGCGATGGACTGGAGGGCGTGCGCCAGGAGCTCGCCGACGTCTTCGTGTATCTGCTGTACCTCGGCGAGGCGATCGGTATCGACCTGGCCGAGGCCGTGCGCGACAAGATCGAGCAGAACGCGAAAAAGTACCCGGTAGGGAAGGCGTACGGCAGCAGTAAAAAATATACGGAGCTGTAGGGGCGCCCTCGCGCGCCGGGGCCCTTTCCAAATACGTGATGTTGATCAGACTTGTTGCGTAACTGACAAAAGTATAATCGCGAGGAGGCCGCAGGCCGACATGGCGATCTCAAAAGGCAGCACGTTTTCACTGTAAAACCAAATGCTTTATGAGATTGCCACTCCCCGATAGGACCGGGGCTCGCAATGAGACTTGGTAAAGCAACAACTCTATTTACGGTTCACGCGTCCGGACGGGGCGCGTTTCGGCTGGACGGCATCGGCGCCGCCATACCGGAAGAATGGATCATGCAATGACTGGAGGATAAGGTATGACGGCATTGAAACGTTTCGGTGTATGGTGTGTGGTCGTGGTGTTTCTCGCGCTCGGCGGATGCTCCTCGCCGGAAACGGGGGAGCAGGGGCCGAAGATCGGCATAACCTACGGGACCATACAGACGAAGCTTCTTAAATACCGGATCGACATCAACGGCGAGTACGCCGCCGCGCTCGCGAAGGAGGGTGCGGGTGTCGTGCGCATCTTCGTCACCGACGATCCGGTGGTGGTGCGGACCAAGCTCGCCACGCTTGACGGTGTCCTCGTTCCCGGCGGCTTCGACGTGGATCCGGCGCGCTACGGCGAAGAACGCGATCCGAAGCTCGAGGCGGTCGACGACGCGCTCGACGCGCTGGAGTACATGGTGCTCGACCACGCGCGCGACGCTTTGCTTCCGGTGCTGGGCATCTGCCGCGGCATGCAGATCCTGAACGTGTACCACGGCGGTTCGCTGTACCAGGACATCCCCGCGTACTATAAAAGCGACGCGCCGGTCGTGCACCGCAAACAGCTTGACCTGCGGGTGTACAGGCACGCCACGGACTGTTATCATGAAGTCGCTATCGGGAAGGGGAGCATGCTCCACCGTCTGCTGGGCGTCGATTCCCTGCCGGTCAACTCGCTCCATCACCAGGGGGTGAAAAAACTGGCCCCGGGCTTCCGCGTTGCGGCCCGCACGGGTGACGGTTTCGTCGAGGCGATCGAATATACCGGCGGCCGCTTTATCGCCGGAACGCAGTTTCATCCCGAGAAGATGCTTGCGGAGAATCCGCGCTTTGCCTCCCTCTTCGGGGAGTTCGTCGCCGCGGCGTCGGAGGGCGGCAAAAGGCCCGTTGTTAAGGCGCGTTAAATGCAAACACGCCGCGGGTATCGCTCCCGCGGCGTGGCGTTAAGTGTCGTCGGAGAAGGCGTTCGACCTGCCGTCAGTACTCCCCGTCCTCGACCGGGAATTCGTAATCCGGCTTCGGCGGAATCGGAAGCAGCTTCTTGTAAATCGCGATCGAGAGGAATCCCGCCACGTACATCCACAGGCCGAAGATCGCCGAGGTGAAGAACATCGAGCTGTAGAAGTCGCCCATGTAGTCCTGTATGAGCAGCGCCAGCGCCATCGCGAGCGAGGCGTTGCGCAGTCCCGTCTCGAGCGAGATGGCCCTGGTCTGGTAGTTGTTGATGCCGATGAGCTTCGGGATCACCGCGCCGAGCAGCATTCCGGAGAGCGTAAGGACGAAGACCATGCTGTAGAACGCGAAACCGTAGCGTTCGGTGTCAGAGAACATGTCGAGGTTGCCGAGCAGTCCCGCGCCGATGAGGAAGAGAAGCGCGATCACCCCGAGCGCCGAGAAGAAGGGAGTGGCCTTCTTCGCGAAGTTCGGCCAGCGTTTGCATATGGACATGCCCACCGCGAGCGGAACGATGACCAGTATTATGATCGTCTGTACGACCATCTTCACCGGAATATTGACCTCGGGTACGTTCGCGCAGTAGAACGTGAGCAGAAGCGGTGTGAAGAAGAGCGAGAGCACCGTCGAGAACGAGGTGAGCGAGATGGAAAGCGCGACGTCCCCTTTGGCGTAGTAGGTCATAAGGTTCGAGGTGACCCCGCCCGGGCTCACCGCGATGAGCACCATGCCCACGAAAACGAATGGATAGGCATCGTAAAAGCCGAGCATCCTGCCCAGACCGACCGCGACAAGCGGCATGACCGCCCACTGCAAAATGGCGCCGGTGAGCATTCCCTTCGGCTTCTGGAACACGATCTTGAAGTCCTTCATGGTGAGCGTGAGGCCCATGCCGAGCATCACGAAGAAGAGCATGAGGACGATCGATACCTTGAATATCCTGTCCAGGGCGAGCTGCTTCGGCCTTTCGACGAGATGGGCGAAATGTTAGGTCTTGCGCTCAACCGTTACCTTTATGG
>JBFZEY010000228.1:0-3353 GCA_041306625.1 Spirochaetota bacterium
AAAAGGATGCACCGGGATTCTCGGTGGGAAAAGCGTTTGACAAACTGGGATTCAGGGGATCTCCTACTTCGGAGCTGGTCTTGGAGGACTGCAGGGTGCCCGAGAGCGCCGTTCTCGGTAACGTGGGACATGGATTCATCCAGGCCATGCAGACCTTGGAATTCGGCAGGATTGGCATGGCGACGGTCTCGCTGGGGATCGCCATGGCCTGCATGGACGAAGCGAACAAATACTCCAAGGAACGCAAGGCGTTCGGTAAGCCGATAAACCGCTACCAGGAGATTTCGTTCAAGCTGGCGGACATGATGATCATGACCGACATCTCGCGTCTGCTCATATATCGGGCCGCGTGGGCAAAGGAAGCGAAGGATCCGGAATCGGCGGTGATCGCGTCGTGTGCAAAGCTCTTCGCGAGCGAATCGGCCACACAGATAGCGAGCATGGCGGTACAGGTGTACGGCGGGTACGGCTACATCAAGGATTTCACAGTCGAGCGCCTGTATCGCGACGCCAAGCTCGGCGAAATCGGCGAGGGGACTTCGGAAATACAGCGCGTGCTGATAGCCAAAAGCATTCTGGCGCGCTTCAAGAAATAGAGGACGGGCAATGGCGATCGATACTAAATTTATCGGAAAGACATGGCCGGATATCTCCTACGACGTATGCAAGGAGAAGATACGTGAATACGCCAAGGCCATTAAGAACCAGGACCCGCATTTTGTCGAGGAGGCATTCGCGAAGAAATCGAAATACGGCTGCATCATAGCGCCGCCGACCTTCTGCGTGGTTTTCGGGGGTGCGCTGATTGAACCGATTTTCTTCGACAACGAGTTGAACCTCAATCTAATGATGCTGGTCCACGGCGAACAGGAATTCGAGTTCTTCGAGGTGGTAAAGGACAGAGACACCATTACCAGCACGGCGAAAATCACCGATGTCGTCAACAAGGAGAAGCTGGACGTGCTGACGGTCGAGGTGCTGAGCAGGAACCAGCATGGCCGGAATGTCTGCAGGGGAATCTACACTTTCGTGGTAAGGAAATAGCCATGGCGGATACAATAACAAAAGGGACGACGTTCCAGGCGCAGGAAGTCGTCGACAAGTATCGCGCCATATATTATGCGGGCGCTTCGGGGGATTTTAATCCAATACACATCGATCCTGAGTTCGGAAAGATGGTAGGGCTTGGCGGTGTCATCCTTCACGGTCTCTGCGCGCTCGGTTTTGTCGCCAAGAGCGTGACCGACTGGGCAGGCGATCCCGGCAGGCTCAAGAAACTCCGGTGCAGGTTCGCGACCCCGGTACATATAGAGGACACCATTACCGTCGCCGGTGAGGTCCTTGAGGTTTCAGGTGGGAGAGCGGTCCTGAATCTCAAGGTGACCCGGCAGAACGGTGAAGAAGTCGAGAAGAACGTAATGGCCGAGGTAGAGGCCTGAAGGGAGCGCGTGAGGCGGGTTCCGAACAATCCACATCCCCCTGTAAAAAGCAGGGGGATGTCTGTTTATGGAGGGATTTAATGGGAAAGACGGCCTATCTATTTGACCCGATATACCTGGAGCACCAGACCGAATGGGGTCACCCCGAGCGCGCCGAGCGTCTGATTGCGATCGATACAATGCTCCAGTCCAAACCGTATTACGAGGACCTTCTACGCGTAAAACCGCGGAAAGCGGATATTAAACACATCGAGCTCGTGCATGACCCCGCGTACATACGGCGGGCGCGCGAAGAAATAGAGCGCGGTGACGATTATTTCGATTCGATGGATACCTCGGTTTGTGCCCGTTCATATGAAGTCGCGCTTTACGCGGCGGGCGGAGCGCTCGCGATGTGTGACCTGATTATGGAAGGCAGGGCCGATTATGGTTTCTGTGCGGTGAGGCCTCCCGGCCACCACGCCGAAAGGGACTACGCCGCGGGGTTCTGTATTTTCAACAATATCGCTATCGCGGCGCGCTATCTTCAGAAAAAGCATCAAATTAAACGGATCGCGATCGTCGACTGGGACGTACACCATGGCAACGGTACGCAGCATTTGTTTGAAAAGGACCCCACGATACTGTACACGAGCCTCCACCAGTTTCCCTGCTATCCGGGAACAGGCTCCCTGATGGAAAAAGGAAGGGATGAAGGCGTCGACTTCACGCTCAACATACCTATGGAAATAGGCAGCGGCGACGAAGAGTATCGTTCCGCTTTCAACGACCGTATAATCCCCGCGCTCGACGCATTCAGGCCGGACTTCGTGCTTATTTCGGCCGGCTTCGACGCGCATCGAAACGATCCGCTCGCGGGCATAGACCTCTCGACCGGAATGTTTCACGAATTTACCGTTATGCTTATGGAAGCGGCCGAGAGACATGCGAAAAACCGCGTGGTCGCGCTGCTCGAGGGCGGGTACAATCTGGACGCGCTGGCCGCGAGCGTGGAGAGGATGATGCGCGCCTTCGTAGGCGCCTGAATCAGCGCGCGATTATCCCGAGCGCGTATTCGGCGTACAGCACCGCGATCGAAATGATGAAGCTCGCCAGCGTCACCACGATACCGACCTTTAAAAACGGCCAGAACCGTACCATGATCCCTTCGTCCCGCGCGCTCTCGATTACGATCAGGTTCGCCATGGCCCCTATGATCGTCGCGTTACCGGCGAGCGTTGCGCTCGAGGCGAGCGCGAGCCACAGGAGCTCGCTCCCGACCGCCTTCATGATAGGGAGCATGACTATGGTGTAGGGAACGTTACTGACGATCTGCGAGAGGACAAGGCCCAGCCCGTGCAGGATTCCGAGCCCGGCAATGTCGGACGAAAGCGGTGCCTGGTCGATGATCGGCTGCAGAAATCCCGTTCTTTCAACGCCGTCCACGACGATGAAGAGCCCCGCGAAGAAGACCAGCAGCACCCAGTCCACCTGTTTTATGACCTTCGACGGGCGTATCCGGCCGAAAAGTAACACAAGCGATGCCCCAAGCAGCGCGATGACCGGTATAGGAATGTCGAGGAGCGGACTGAGGAAGAAAAGGAGTATCACCAGCAGAAAAATGGGGACCGAAACCCTCATAGAGGCATAGTGGTATTCAAACTCATCGCCGTTGAACGTGATGTTTCGGCCTGTCTTGAATTCAGTACGGAAGAAGAGCCTTATGATGAAGACGAGCGCAACCATGCCGAGCAATGAAACGGGCAGCAGATGAAGCAGAAACCAACCATAGGGAATGCCCGAATTGATGCCAATCAGTATGTTCTGTGGATTCCCGGTTATAGTCATGGCGCTACCGATGTTCGAAGCCATGATTTCGGCGAAGAGGTAGGGAACCGGATTGAGGTTGCCGGACCGGCAGATCCGCAGTATTAC
>JBFZEY010000229.1:0-4366 GCA_041306625.1 Spirochaetota bacterium
GCTATATTGATAATTGGTCGGACCACTCGACCAATAGCACGGAGGGATGTGATGACCCTAGCCGCCAAAAAACTCGATCCGGTCACGAGAAGCCGGCTCCACGAGGAAATCGTCAGCCAGATGATCGGCAGGATAGTCGCGGGACGCTTCAGGCCCGGCGAGCGGCTTTCCGCCGAGCGCGAAATCGCCGCGAACCTGCACGTTAACCGGGCCACGCTTCGCGAGGCGCTTAAAAAGCTCGAGGTGATGGGCCTTGTCGAGATCCGCCACGGCGACGGCATCTATGTAAAAAATTACCTTGAGAGCGGTAACCTGGAGCTTTTCAAGGAGATCGTGTACCTGGACGAGGTGTTCGATCCGGGCATCCTGGCCGATACGCTGGCGATCAGGAAGATACTGGTGCCGGAAATGGCCTCGCGCGCCGCTGAAAGCAGGACCGACGGGCAGCTCGAGGAGTTGAAGGCGATCGCGTTCGCCGAGGGAGACGATGACATGCTCGAACGGGACCTGCGCGTGCATCATCTGGTCGCCCGCGCCAGCGGCAACATGCTCTATATCTTCATACTGAATTTTTTCAACCAGCTCTTCAGGGACTACGGCTATCTGTACTTCAGCGACGCAAAAAACCGCGGGCGCTCGGCACGGTTCCACAGGGAACTCTACGAGGCCTTTCGCGCGAAACAGCCGGCAAAGGCCCGGAAGATTATGGCCGATGTACTGGTCTATACCGAGGGGAAAATATTCGCTTTTTATAAAAATAATTACGGCGCGCGACCCGCGAAAAGGAGGTAGGCGATGGAACGCTTTATTGAGAAACACAAAGGAGAGGTTTTCGACATACTCATCATCGGGGGAGGAATCACCGGGGCGGCCGTGGCCTACGACGCCGCTATGCGCGGCCTAAAGGTGGCCCTGGTCGAGAAGAACGACTTTGGCTGGGCGACCTCCTCGGCGAACTCGAAGCTCATCCACGGGGGGCTTCGCTACCTCTTCTATCTCGAGTATGGGCTGGTGCGCGAGTCGCTGCGCGAGCGGCGCATCCTCTCGAATATCGCGCCGAATTTCGTGTATCCAATACCGTTCATGGTGCCCAATTACGGCAAACTCAAGAACAACAAGTACGTGCTCAAGCTCGGGCTCACCACCTATGACGTGCTGGCTTTCGACAAGAAATGGACCTGGGACCGGAGCAAGCGCATCCCCAACCATTCAAGCTTCTCGCGCAAAAAGACCCTAGCCATGGCGCCCGGCCTGAAGGCGGACAAGCTTACGGGTTCGATAATGTATTACGACTGCCAGAGCATTACGCCCGAGCGCTTCACGCTCGCCTTCATCAAGTCGGCCATGAAACTCGGGGCGAAGGTGGCCAATTACTCGAAGGTGGAAGATTTCGTTTATCACGATGACAAACGGGTCGCGGGCGTCAGGGTGCGCGACCTCCTAAAGAACAGGACGGTCGAGGTGCGGGGGGAGCTTACCATCAACTGCGCCGGTCCGTGGGCGGACATCATCCTCAACGCGTCCAAGAACGGCAAGGACCTGCACCACATCCGCCGTTCGGAGGGAATCCACGTCATTACCCGGAGCCTGACCGACCGTGCCGTCACCATGATGACACCGGGCGGGCGGCATTTCTTCATTATACCATGGAGGGGGCACTCGCTCATCGGCACCACCGACAGGGAGTACGAAGGGAATCCAGATGATTACCGCGTGACGAAAGACAGGATCGAAGATTTTCTTTCCGAGATAAACCAGTCGTTCGGCGACGGAAGACTTTCAATTAAAGACGTGCTCTTCGCCTATGGTGGCCTCAGGCCGCTGGTGGACGACCAGACCGAGGGTACGTATACAACCTCGCGTAAATACGAGATCTACAACCATGCGCTCGAGGGCCTGGACGGGCTTATCACTGTCGAAGGCGGCAAATGGACGACGAGCCGCAACCTTGCCGTGAACGTGCTCAAGATGGTACAGGTGAAGCTGAAGAGGACGCTTCCACCCTCGCGCACCGATAACGAGTACCTTGCCGGCTGTGAAATAGAGGACATGAAGCGCTTTGTCGCCGAGGCGGTTGCCGGCAACCCGGACTTCCGCGAGAGCACCGTGCGCTGCCTGGCGATGAATTATGGGACCGAGTATTCGAAGGTGCTCGCCATCGCGCGCACGGACAAATCGCTTGCCGCTCCGCTTAACGCCGACGGCGAGATCGGCGCCCAGGTCGTCTACGCCATTCGCGAGGAAATGGCGAAAACCCTTGCGGACATACTGATGCGCCGAACGGGTCTGGGCACGCTCGGCGACCCGGGCGATGCCTTTGTCAGGAAGATCGCGCGAATCGCCGCGAATGAGTTGAAATGGGACGACGCGCGTGTTAAAAAGGAGATTGCGGCGGCGAAGCAGACGCTGGCGGTTCCCAGATGATCGAAAATTACGGAGGAGATTCGATGAACCAGCAAAGTTACCGGAATATTCTGAAATGGGGCAACCCGAATCACGAGGAGATCATCGGTCACGGGATGCTCGAATATATCGCGACGACCTTCGGCCTGAGCCCGAAGGCCCTGGGCGAGCGCTATATGCCTGGAGACGAGGATGTCAGACTTTCGAAAAAATGCAGGCTCGCCCCCGCACTGCTGGCCTCCCTGAAAAAAATCGTCGGCGAGGCGAACGTCGCCACCGGTGATTTCGAGCGGGCGTATCACTCGTACGGGAAGTTTTTCCTGGACCTCGTCAAGCTCCGCCTTGGCATGGTCGAAAATCCTCCGGACGCGGTGGTATATCCGCGCGATGAGGCGGACGTCGCGAAGATCGTAAAGATCTGTAACGATAAAAAAATCGCCATCACGCCGTTCGGCGGCCACTCCTCGGTGACGCGCGGGGTGGAGGCGCCGAAGGGCGGCGTGTCGCTGGACCTCACGCGGCACATGGACAAAGTGGTGCGGGTAAACGTTGAGAACTCGAGCGTCACCGTGCAGCCGGGCATCTTCGGCCCCGTGCTCGAGAAGCACCTTAACAGTTACGGCACGGGTTACACCTGCGGGCATTTTCCGCAGTCGTTCGAGTATTCCACCGTGGGCGGATGGGCCGTTACGCGTGGCGCGGGCCAGGCGTCGACCGGCTACGGCAAGATCGAGGACATGGTGCTCTCGATGCGCGTGGTGACGCCGCGCGGCATCATCGTAACGAAGGACTATCCGGCCGCGGCGATCGGTCCGGACATCGACCAGATCATCATGGGCTCGGAAGGGGCCTTCGGCGTGGTGACCGAGGTGACGATGAAGATCCGCGCCTGGCGCCCGGACAACACGGTGTATGCGTCATTTCTATATAAGGATTTCGAATCGGCCGTGGCCGCCATGCGCCAGTCGATGCAGGGGGAGTTTGGCAAGCCGCACCTCTTCCGCATCTCCGACCCCGAGGAGACCGACGTGGCCTTCGCCATGAAGGGGATGAACGGCTCGGCCGCCGACCGCGTGCTCGGGCTCCTCGGGTATAAACCCCTCAAGCGCTGTCTCATGTTCGTCGCGGTGGAGGGCGACGCCGATTACGCGAAGCTCGTTGCCGGAAAGATAAAGACCGTGGCTAAGAAGAACGGCGCGCTTTCGCTCGGTGCGGGCCCAACGAAGAAATGGCTTGAACAGCGCTATTCGAGCTCATACCTGCGCGAGCCGCTGATGGACCTGGCCCTTATGACCGATACGCTCGAGACCGCGGTGAGCTGGGAGAAGCTGATGCAGGTGTGGAACGCCGCACGGTCATACCTGAAGGCCCGGCCGAACACCGTCTGCATGGTTCATATCTCTCACGTCTACGAGAACGGCGCGAACCTGTACTTCACCTTTCTCTCTCCGATTAAAAAGGGAAAGGACATCGAGGACTTCACGCGCTACCACAAGGGACTCATCGACACCATCCACGCCAGCGGCGGTTCGCTTTCGCACCATCACGGCGTGGGAAAGATGATGGGGTCCTGGATGCGCGCGGAACTGGGCGACACGGCCCACGACCTTATCCTCGCCATCAAGGACTACCTGGACCCGCGCGGCATCATGAATCCGGGCGGCACCCTGGGGCTCAAGAGGTGATCCCATGGCGCTGATCAAATCGCTCGGAGAGTGCCCCGATTACGCCCCGGTGCTGGCGTACTGGTCGTACAACCTGTGGTACCGAAGCCGCCCCATCGGCTACGATCTGATCATCAAGGCCTACCGCCAGCGCGCCGCCGGTGACGGCGTACCGGCGGCCTTCGCCGCGATCGAGGAGGACATGCCGGTGGGCATGGTCTCGCTCAAGAACGACGATCTCTGGTCGCGCAAGGACCTCAACCCCTGGCTCGCCTCGCTGTACGTGCTTCCGGAGTTTC
>JBFZEY010000230.1:0-6068 GCA_041306625.1 Spirochaetota bacterium
TTAAGCGAAGGCGGGAGATCCTCCGGGCCTAGCGGATCGGGAATGACCTTTCCCCCGGAACCGGCTGCGTGCGGCTCCGCACCCTGCGGCCCCGCGTCGATGCTGAATTCGTCGTCGAATGAATCCAGCACCTGTTTTGCCTGTTCCTCTTCCGGCCGGACGGCATCCCTCGAAGCATGTCCCATGTCATCTGATGGAAGCTCAAAAAGGTCATCATCCTTGAGCTCGAACACATCGGGCTCAAGCCGTGACGCGGCCGATTCCTTCCCTTCCTTTTTCGCCATTTCAGGCTCGTCCGTCATAAAAGCGGTTTCCGCCGGCCCCTGTATGCGGTCGATCAGGGTGTCCTGCCCCTTGCTGTTGATTTCCTTCTTGTATTCAAGCGCCTTTTCCAGGAGTCCCATGTCATACACCGAGATCGTTCATGACCTTTGAATACAGGTCGAAATATTCAGACTTTGCAAAATTTTTGATGACATCCTCGGGCAGCTTCTCGAAGAGGCCGTCGAGGTACTTTAGCAGTTTCCGCATAATGTCCCTCTTGCCTTCGGGCATCGATTCGACAAATCGCTCGATATCCCTGCCGTTATCGATTATGATCACGCTATCGCTTATATCCTGAATACCATCTTCCGGAGAAACACTGCGCCTGAGCCGTATATTGTCGAGCCGGTTACGAAGCTCGTCCACCGACTCTTCCAGTACAATCGCGCTATGGGCGGAAATATCCTCCTCGATGCTGTTCCGTTCCTCCTCGAGGATGCTGTTCTTCTTCGAAACGATATACGTACATCTTTTCAGGATATCCAGGTCGCCCGCCGGCTGGTCCATGCCCGCCCGTGCAGAGGCCAGGATCCCATCAATATCTATTTTCTCATATTCCTTTAAAAAACTGATCTGTTCAATCGAACCAAGCTCTCCGAAATCCAGCCCCAGAAGCTCAACCGCGGAAGAAATCGACTTTTCAGCGCCGCTTTCGGAGAACTCATCTATGGCACCTATATACCTGCCGTAATCTTCCGCCGCGAATGCGTTATCGATGACACCCATCTCGTCGTCTTTAAAGGAGTACTCCCCCTCTATGTCTATCAGAAGGTCCTCGAACGCGGGCGTCTGCCCCTTCATTACACTTGCGATCCTGTCCCGGTCATCGGACACATCCGCCTCGACGAGGAGCTTGGCCTCGCCTTCAATGATCTCTACAATTTCCGATGTTATTCTCTCAAGGTCGTTCACTTCAAAGATCGAAGTTTTCTCGGCCGTTTTTTTATCAACCAGTTCGTCATCAATGAATACCGCCCCCATGCCGGGAGATTCGGCTCGCAATAGTTCTTCCGGGATGCGCTCCCTCGTAATGGCCGCGGATATGCGAGGCACGTGGGCGGGGAGCGATGGTTCCGCGGGCGGTACGTATTCCATTATGCGATCCTTCCCGTGAGGGCGGGTAATTTCCTCGGTACTGGCAGGTTTATCGAGCTTTACGGTGACAATCTCACCTTCCTCGTCGATATCGATCGCGTGGATTTCGCTTCCCGCATCCTTTCTATCCATTACCTCGATTACGGCCGGGCCGACGGATTTCCCGGCACCCGTTAAACTTTCGCCAATCGGCCCGGGCCTGACTACCCGGGGCCCTGGCGGCGATATTGTTTTTATTTGACGCTTTTCACTATCGGCTTTTTCCCCCTCGACATCCGGCTCGAGGACTATTTCTCCCGCTTCTATCTCGGGAGTAAATTCCGGTGCGTCGGTTCCCGGTTTCGTTCCCGCCGGAGAAGTGCCACCTATTTCTGTCACGTCAATTTTTATCTTTGGCCCTTTTGCCTCATGATCCCTGGTTTTTTCATGGTCTTTTCCGGCAGCCGCTTCCTTTTTATCATGAGGGGTCGGCGGGCTCGCTCCCGCTTTCTGCATTTTTTTCTTTTTTAAGGGCTCCGCTGCGACCGGCACAAGATCAAATTCTTCCAGTTCTTCGATAAGATCATCTTCTCGTAGAAAGAGGATATCTTCGTTCGCAATTTTTTCGGCCTCGTTGAGATCAATCGCCTCCCACTCGCCGAGCTCAAGTTCTTCGGTGGTTTTTTCTCTTACGTCATCAGGAATCTCGAAAGTGAGTGTATCTTTTTCAACATGGAGCTCCTCTTCTTCGGCAGTGTCCGCGATTTCGGGGAATTCACCGATATCCGCTTTTTTGTGCTCCGGCGCTTTAACTTCAGCTGCGAATTCAGCTTCGGGCATATCCATCATGCCGGTTGAGGAGGCGCCCTCGAGCTCTTCGAGAGAGTAATAATCTATATCTATGTCATCATCTTCATAAATGACTATTTCGTTGATAGTATTTTCGCCGATATCCTTCTTTTCCGCGGGGACTACGGATTTCTTCGGGTATTCAGGTGCAGGTACGGGCCGTGTGGTCTCCGGCGGAACCGCCGCAACCTTTTTTTTCGCTCCGATGGTTCCAGCATCCGGCTTTGAGACGCGCGTAAGAACGTCGACTTCTGAGGCAAGCGAACTGATGTCCGGGACCTCATAAGCCACCCCCCGGCGGCCTTTTTTGGCGACGCCGGCGAAATCATCAATCACGGGCCTGGATTCCGTTACATTTAATTTAATATCGCCAAGCTCTTCCCCGCCCTCGAAATCATGGTCAGGGAATGAGGCCGTTTCCGGTGCATCATTACCTTCGATGCTCCGCTCCATACTTACCTTTTCAGGTATATCAGCGACCTCTTCGAGATGGAGTTCCTCGGAAACAGGCTCGTGGTTGATATGATCTTTGCTTTTCTGCATTATGCCGCTTTTCCCGGTTCGAGCAATGCCAGGGCTTGTAAGACCCCTGATTGATACTATCAGCATCCCATATGGAATTCAACGCACTTTCAGCGAGTGCGTTGCCGTTGCGCTGCAACCGTCCGTACGCGCATGGATAGCGCATCTTCAGCTATTCTATCGGTTTTTTCGAGAGTTTTTTTCTGTAGAAATTGGACATGCGCCTTAAATAAAAAAGGATGTCATTCCCTGACATCCTTTTTTCAACCGCCTTATATATTCTATTCAGCGCGACGCCACCTTCAGCCTGGCTTTCAGTTTGGTGAGCTCTATGCTGACCACAAGACGATCCTCATAGCCTTTGGGCTCCTTTGCCTGGACAACCGCCAGCTCCTTTTCGATTTCGTCTTTTACCAGGTCTGCCTTGGCAAATGCGTTCTCGGCAAGGATAACCAGCTTGTTGTCGTGGACTTCGACAAAACCTCCCTCAACGGTGAAGAATTCCGTTAACTCACCGGTTCGAAGCCGTACCTCGCCGATTCCAAGTTCCGATACGAGCGGGGCATGATTGTACAGGAAGCCCGCCTCGCCGTCGTATGCCTGTACGACAGCGAAGTGTACGTCACCCTCATAAAGGATCCTGTCGGGCGTAAGAATGGTGCACTGTAATTTCATGCTCATGACTTACTTCCCGGACTGTAGTTTCTTCGCTTTTTCGACCGCCTCTTCGATACCACCTACCATGTAGAAAGCCTGCTCGGGCAGATGGTCGTAATCGCCCGCGATAAGTGCCTTGAAGCTCTTTACCGTCTCCTCAAGCTTCACAAATTTTCCGGCGAAACCGGTAAATTGCTCGGCGACGAAGAACGGCTGCGACAGGAATCGCTCGATTTTACGTGCGCGCTGAACCAGCAGCTTGTCTTCCTCGGAGAGCTCGTCCATACCGAGAATAGCGATAATATCCTGAAGATCCTTGTAACGCTGGAGGATTCGCTTCACCTCCATCGCCACACCATAATGTTCCTCTCCGATAAGATCGGCGGCCAGTAGACGTGATGAGGATTCAAGCGGGTCAACCGCAGGGTAAATGCCCTTCTCGGCGATCTGACGCGAAAGCACTGTCTGGGCATCAAGGTGAGTAAAAGCTGTGGCAGGCGCCGGGTCGGTAAGGTCGTCGGCGGGGACGTAAATCGCCTGCACGGACGTAATCGACCCGTTTTTCGTTGAGGTGATGCGCTCCTGCAGCGCTCCCATCTCAGTCGCAAGGGTCGGCTGATATCCCACGGCCGAAGGCATACGACCAAGAAGTGCGGAGACTTCCGAACCTGCCTGGGAGAAACGGAATATATTGTCGATGAAAAGGAGAACATCCCTTCCTGAAAGATCACGGAAGTATTCACACATGGTCAGCGCCGAGAGCGCCACCCGAAGACGAGCACCGGGGGGTTCGTTCATCTGCCCGTAGACAAGGCATGCCTTGTTGATAACACCCGACTCCTGCATCTCGAGCCAGAGGTCATTACCTTCGCGGGTCCTTTCACCCACACCGGCAAAAACCGAGTAACCGCCGTGCTGCTGGGCGACATTGTTGATGAGTTCCATGATAACGACTGTTTTGCCGACACCCGCGCCGCCGAAGAGGCCCGTTTTACCGCCCTTGATGTAGGGCTCGAGGAGATCTATAACCTTGATTCCCGTTTCAAAAATTTCAGACTTCGGCTCAAGCTGGTCGAATTTCGGAGGCTGCTGGTGTATGGGACGACGCTCCTTGATCTGGATGGGGCCCTTCTTGTCAACGGGCTCGCCAAGCAGATTGAAAACCCGGCCTAAAGTCATCTCGCCGACGGGTACCGAAATGGGAGCACCGGTATCTTTAACACTGTCCCCTCTTCGAATGCCATCGGTAGCGGCAAGGGCGACAGCGCGCACCCGGTTGCCGCCGAGGTGCTGTTGTACCTCGCAGACGAGGTGCATTTTTTCACCCATGACTTCTGTGTCTATGGTGAGAGCATTATAAATTTCCGGTAAGAGCCCTTCCTGGAACTCGGCATCCAGAGTCGAACCAATTACCTGAACCACTTTGCCAACATTCTGACTCATAATGAACTCCTTTCTTTAAAGATGATGACCCTGCGTGCGTCGTACTCTCTATTCAAGCGCCGCGGCACCGCCCACGATTTCAGCGATCTCGTTGGTGATCTTGGCCTGACGCACCCTGTTGTAACGGATTGTCAGTTCGCGAACCATTTCGGTCGCCGCGTCGGTGGCGTTTTTCATTGCCACGCGCCGCGCGAACTGCTCGGAGTAACCGGACTCCAGAAAACTCGAGTAAATCTTTACTTTTATGTACAATGGTAAAAGCGACGAAAATATCTTATATGGGCTCGGCTCGAAAATATACTGTGTATGGAACTCCGAAACGCTCTGCTCGACCTCTGTGCGGTCCGGCGTAACAGGCAGTATCCTCTGTATCGCCGGCTTCTGCGAAGAGGTGGAAACCACCTTTGTCGATGAGAGATATACCTCGTCGACCTCCCCGTTCAAAAACAGGCTTATCAGCTCCGCCCCGATAGCCGAGGCATCGTTGAATGTAAGCTTATCCTCGAGGTTTTGGGCGACTTTGTATACGGGTTCTTTAATGAATTTGAGGAAACTGTTTCCCTTTTTGCCGACGACGTACAGCAGTACTTCCTTCCCTTCCTCGACCACGAGCCTGCTCTTGAAATTCAGAGTGTTGTCGATGACATTGGTATTAAAACCGCCGCAAAGACCCCTGTTTCCAGTAACCATGACTACGAGAATCCTCTTGGGGTCGGCCCTCTCCTGCAGGAGTGGATCCACGACATCGTCCACACCGGAATCACGCAGATGTGCAATGATCCTGTCGATTTTCTCGGAATAAGGCTTCGACATCTGCAGCCGGGTCTGCATCTTTTTCATCTTGGCGGTGGAAACCATTTCCATCGTCTTGGTGATCTTGCGGGTACTCGCCACCGATTTGATGCGCTTTCTTATTTCCCTTTGTGTAGCCACAGTCAGTTACCCTTGTCTGAAATATCGTTAACGCATTCTACCGGACATCCGCGTGCACACCGGACAGGTAGCTCTCGGCGAAATCGGCGCAGACCTTGCCGTACTTTTCAATGCTCTTGAGTTCGCCCGTCGATGTTATCTCGTCAAGAAGCTCGGGGTGAGCCTCGTTCAGGAATTTTATGAATCTTGCCTCGAAGTCGCGTACCTTCTCCACGGGAACCTTGTCCAGGTAAAACTGGGTATCCGCATAAATAATCACGACCTGC
>JBFZEY010000231.1:0-5203 GCA_041306625.1 Spirochaetota bacterium
ATAAGCGAAAAGTTGTCTGTCAAGCTTGCGGAGAACGCACCTCTGTTACGGATAAGCTTCTTAAAAGAGCAGGGTATTCAGCTCGTTATTTGCAGCGCGGTAAGTCGGGAATGCGCATGCGCTGTTGCACGAATGGGGATTACCGTTTTACCCGGGATCATAGGGGAGGTTAACGATGTGCTGGAAGCATTTGCGCGCAACTCACTTACCGCTGAGCGTTTTGCGATGCCGGGTTGTTGCGGTCGATCCCGGTATCGCCGTGGAAGCTGTGCTTCCAAAAACGAAAGCGAAACATTCATAAATGATAAAAGGAGCAGTGAAAAATGAAACTTGCGATAAGTGCTGAAACCGGAAACATTTCGGGACCGGTCGATGCCCGTTTCGGCCGGGCGAAAGGATTCATCATACATGATACGGAAACGGGGAAAAATGACTTTATCGATAATACCCAGAACCTTAACAGCGCACAGGGCGCGGGAATCCAGTCAGCAAAAACGATTATCAATGCCGGAGCCGATGTTTTGATCACCGGAAACGTCGGACCGAAAGCGTTTTCAGCGCTGAAGGCGGCGAAAATTGAAATATTCACCGGTGCAAAGGGAAGCGCATCAGACGCGATACAGGATTATATAAGCGGAATTTTAATAAAGGCCGAAGATGCGAATGTTGAAAGCCACTGGTAAAAGTGCGATGATAACTCAAATAAAGGGAGGAGTCTATGGTAACCGGGAAGCCTGGACGCTCTGAATTCGACGGATACGACAACCTTTCGCTGATGGACGCCGACAAGTTGGTTCGCCATTTGCTCGAAGAGAAGCTCGAAGGCCTGGCCGAAAAGGTACATTCGTGTTCTGAAAAAGCGCGGGAGACGGGACGCGAGAAGCTGCTCTCCGAAATGGAGACTATTTCTCGAAGACTTACCCGAATCAAAGAGATGACCGCATTCAAGGAGGGTTCCTATGTACCGCCTTTTCTAAAAGAGAAAATACTGAAAGCCGACACGGATTCTCTAAAAAAAATCGACAACCGACTTATGGGTCTTATCGATGAAGCTCTTTCATTAATTACCGAGTTGAGCTGTTCAGAGCAGGACATCTATATTATAAAAAAATTGAGCGGAATGAGTACGGTTTTAAGGAACTATGAAACCGAACTGGCCGGGCGCAACAAGCTGTTAAAGCAGGAAATACAGCATTGAGCAAACCGCACCCGGGTCCGTATATTCTTTAAAGAGATAAAACTGGACCTTCAGGACCTGTTCCAATAACGGGGAAGGTGCAAAATAGGAGATTTCGATAATGAAGACAACATTGACCGTCCTCTGCGAAAACACCGTGGGAACCCCGCTTCCGATTATGGGAGAACACGGGCAAGCACTGTTGATCCAGGATGGCACCAGCACCCTGTACGATACGGGGCAGGGGCTGGGGCTGCTCCATAACATGAAGATGATGGGCAAGGATCCTGACATGGTCGACCGGGTAATATTAAGCCACGGACATTATGATCACACCGGCGGATTGATGGATTTTTTGAAAAGCCGATCGTCAGGACTCCCGGTCTATTGCCATCCGGATGCTTTTAAGGAAAAAATAGCCCTGTACGAAATGCCTGACAGAAAAATTGAAGTTCCGATCGGTGCCAGGGCCTCGATTGAAGAATACGAAAAAGCGGGAGCTCAATTCTGCTGGTCAAATGGTTATGCGGAAATTGTGAACATCAAATGTCTTTCAGAAGTCAAACGCCCTGATGGCTGGAAAGCATGGGATGCTGTTCTGAAGCAGAAGGAAGGAGATACCATCGTGGATGACCCCTTCAACGATGATCTTTCGTTATTATTAATGACTGATAGCGGACCGGTGGTGCTTTTCGGCTGCGCACATGCGGGCATTGTTGAAATACTCGATGATTTCAGCCGGAAGACGGGTATCAAAGAATTCCATGCGGTTATCGGCGGTACCCATCTCGATAGTGCCCCTGATGAGTATTTCGCCAGGGCGATCAGTGCGCTGGAAGACTATAAGGTACAAAAGATAGGCACTTCACACTGCACGGGTTTCAGAAGGGCGGCCGCTCTTGCAGCTCGTTTCGGCGAACGGTTTATTCCAGTATCAGCCGGGATGGTGATCGAGTTCTGATATGCACGGTAAAGTACAAATAGTCATCGCCAGCGGGAAAGGCGGTACCGGCAAGACCACGCTCGCCGTCACGCTTGCGGCGCGTTATGCCGCATCAGGAAAACAGGTCGCGCTCCTCGACTGCGATGTCGAGGAACCGAACGCCAATCTGTTTCTTAAAACTGAGATCCGTGTAACGGAGACGGTATACACCCCCGTCCCGCGGGTGGATGAGGACCACTGTACCGGATGCGGAAAGTGCGAAGAGGTCTGTAATTTCAATGCAATAGTTTTAATAAAAAAGAGACCACTTGTGCTTCCGGACATGTGTCATTCCTGCGGAGGATGCGTAAGTGCGTGCCCGGAAGGAGTAATTTACGAGGTGCAAAAGGAAATTGGTACTATCGAGGAAGGATACGGCGATCACATTGTATATGCGGGCGGCAGATTGAAGATCGGTGAACCGATAGCGCCACCGCTTATCAAAGCCCTTAAAAGTTATTGCTTTTCGGCCGACATACGAATAATTGACGCCCCGCCGGGCACATCATGTCCGGCGGTTGAGTCGCTGCGCGAAAGCGATTGCGCGATTCTTGTCACCGAACCCACACCTTTCGGACTTAACGATCTTAAACTCGCTGTAGGAGTGGTACGCAGACTGGGAATTCCCTTCGGAATTGTAATTAACAGATCGGATGTAGGCGACAACTCGGTCGTTGATTACTGTTCGTCGGAAAATATTCCGTTATTGGCCTCGATTCCACACTCTCGTCAAATCGCAGAATCGTATTCCAGGGGCGATATTATTCAGGGATTCCAGGAAATATTTCCTGATGCCTTCGCGGACATCATGTCGTTTGTGAAACAATACGCTAGATCGGGTAAGGGAGCATGACGGTTAAAGAACTTGTTGTCATAAGCGGAAAGGGCGGCACCGGCAAGACAAGTATTGTCGCCTCGCTTGCGGCCCTTGCTCGAAAAAGCGTTCTTGCCGACTGCGACGTTGACGCGGCAGACCTGCATTTACTGCTGACTCCCGAAATACTTAGAGAAACCGAATTCATCGGCGGGCTTGTTGCCGAGACAAAACTCGACATCTGTACGCAGTGTGGTAAATGCGCCGAAGTCTGCAGGTTCGGCGCCATACTGGGTAATTATGCGATAGACCCTCTCGCCTGTGAGGGTTGTGGCGTATGTGTGCGAAGCTGTTCCCAGGGAGCAATCAGAATGAAGGACCGCGTATCGGGCCGATGGTTCATATCGGACACCCGGTTCGGGCCGATGGTTCACGCACAGCTGGGTATCGCTGAAGGAAACTCGGGAAAACTTGTTTCGTTGATCAGGTCCGAGGCCAGGCGTATCGCCGAAGAGCGGGAATATTCCCTTATCATCAGTGACGGATCTCCGGGAATCGGCTGTCCGGTAATCGCTTCAATAGCGGGGGCCACGGCGGTTCTCGTTGTCACCGAACCCACCGTCAGCGGAATTCACGACCTTGAGCGGGTAGCTGAACTCACCGGACATTTCAAGATAAAAACACTGGTCTGTATTAATAAAGCGGACATCAATCCTGAAAACACGAAAATAATTAAACAAATCGCGCTGGAACGGAAATTCATCGTAGTCGCGGAAATACCTTATGACAACATATTTACGCGTGCTCAGATGCAGGCTTTGAGCGTTATCGAAGCCGGCGATGGCGAGGCGGTATCGAACATACGCACCCTCTGGGAAGCGGTAAAGCATGAAATCATGTAACTTTTCGCTTCGTCCGATAGGAGTGATCCGGACACCTTTCAACGGAGTAGACGATCAGGTCCCAATTCAGGGCAGGCTGTCACCGGAAACGCAGGGTGAAATTCATATCTATCCCGAGTTCATCGATGGATTGAAAGATATTGAGGGATTTTCGCATATTATTCTGTTTTACATTTTTCACAAAACGGCCGTTATGAAGCTGCGCGCCCGTCCGTATATGGATTCAGTTATAAGGGGGATTTTCTCTATACGGTCACCCCATCGCCCCAATCGTATCGGAATGACGATCGTACAATTACTTACGGTCGATGACGGGGTTTTGAAAATAAGCGGTGTCGATATGGTGGATGGAACACCGCTTGTGGATATTAAACCATATAATCCGCGCTTCGATGGCGTCGAGAAAAACGAGCCGATCAGGACCGGCTGGATGAAAAAACCGGTTGAAAAGGACGGAAACCGTCGTATCACCATCAACAGCCGGAAGCAATGGTTGCATGAACAGGATACATAGAATTTCAGAAATATTTTAAGCTCAAATGACAACGGTAGCGAAGGAGAATTACTGAAGATGTTTGAAAAAAAAGAAAAATCGGCCAGTGCCGAGAAAGGTGTTGAGAATTCCTCGGAGAAACCCAAGGTCGCCAATGATCAGGAAGATCTGAGGAAAAATCTTTCTCTAATAAAAAGAAAGATCGTCGTTCTATCGGGGAAGGGCGGTGTCGGTAAAAGCACTGTTGCGGTAAATCTAGCCGTTACGCTCGCGCGTTCCGGCGCCAGCGTCGGACTTCTGGATGTCGACGTTCACGGGCCCAGCGTTCCGACACTTCTCGGAATGCAGGGAGAGGCGCTGACCGCCGATGAATCGGGAAGAATGATACCGCTTATTTACGGCGATTCGCTGAAAGTGCTCTCCGTAGGTTTCATGCTGCAGCGCCGTGAAGACGCGGTCATCTGGCGCGGGCCGCTTAAATACGGCATAATCAAGCAGTTTCTTAAAGATGTGGCCTGGGGTGAGCTCGATTATCTGATAATCGATTCACCTCCCGGCACCGGAGACGAACCGCTATCGGTTTGCCAGCTTATCGAAGATCCCGACGGGGCGATCGTGGTTACCACCCCCCAGGATGTCGCGCTTATCGACGTTATGAAATCGATATCATTCTGCAGGCAGCTCAATATGCCGATTATCGGCGTGATCGAAAATATGAGCGGTTTTACCTGTCCTCACTGCGGTTCGAGCATAGGAATATTCAAGGGTGGCGGCGCAATTAAAATGTCGGTGGATATGAAGGTGCCGTTTCTCGGAAGCATCCCGATCGAAAGCA
>JBFZEY010000232.1:0-9811 GCA_041306625.1 Spirochaetota bacterium
GAAGGTTACGGGCCTCTTCCCCAGGAATTTGACCAGGTGGTATCCGTAACCGGATTTGATGGCGCCGGAAAGCTGGCCGTCCCTCATCTGGAATACCTGGTTGGCAAAATAAGGGTCGAGTTCCGCAAGCGACATCCACCCGATCGCGCCGCCTTTTTTGGAGGTGCCCGGGTCCTCGGAGTGCGCGGCTGCAAGCTGCTCGAAGGGTTCACCACCGGTGATGCGCTGGCGAAGCGCGTTGATTTCGGCGATCACGCGCTTTTCCTCGCCTAGCGAAGCGTTTTTGGGGCGAATTAGTATGTGCTTGACGTTGACCTCGAAACCGAGTTTGGCCTTGTTCGCGTTATACCAGTCCATGGCCTCCCGGCGGGTGGGAGGAGACACGCCGATGGCCAGTGACATCACCTGCTCTGTTATGAGGGACTTGCGGATATCCTCCCTGTATTCGTCGAAGGGGATGCTTTCCGCCTTTTCAACGCGCTTTTTGAAGTCGTCCATTGAGGCGATGTTCATGCGGCCCATGAGTTTCTTAATGTGGTTGGTAACCTTTTCGTCGCTGACGACGATGGACTGCTGTTCGGCCTCCTGGAGAACGATGGAGTCCTCGATGAACCGGTCAAGCAGCCTGCTCCTTTCGTAGGCGAGCCGGTTCCGCGGCACATTCCTTCTCTGTTGCAGGCGACTTAATCTTCCGGCCACCTCGCTTTCGACGATGGGCCTGTCGTTGACGACGGCGATGACCCTGTCGAAGGGTTCCCACGAATAGGCCGCGATGGAAGAGGCGAGTCCGATGAGCGTGAAAAGAGCGATATGTTTCGTAGTTTTCATTGCCTTCAGCCGGGAATAACCAGTTTTTTTATTTCTGAACCGTTGTCGCCGAAAAACACGGACTTGAGCCGCTGAATGGTATCGGTAAGGTCCGAGGCGTACAGCTCAATATCACCGCGACCTCCCCTATTTTCAAGGCTTTTTTCCTTCAGGATGGCACTTACCTCGCGGGCGATTTCTACACCCGTGTCGATGAGGTCCATGCCGGGAAAGACCTCGGTAATGGCCTTTTTCAGCAGGGGGAAATGCGTGCATCCCAGTATGAGGTTGCGGACGCCGCCGTCGTACATCTCCTGCAGGTAGCGCCGGGCGGCGAGTCGTGTGATCTCGTCGTCTATCCATCCCTCTTCGGTGAGCGATACGAAAAGGGTCGCGTGCTGCTGGACGACCCTCATGCCGGGGGATAGTTTTTGTATCTCGCGAACGTAGGAACCGCTGTTCACCGTGGCGCGCGTTCCAATTACACCGACGGTACCCCCGGACGCGCGCGCACACGCGGCGCGCGCACCGGCCTCGATAACACCGATGACGGGCAGGGGATACTCCTTTTTCAAAATCTCCAGCGCCGCGGCGGAGGAGGTGTTGCAGGCGACGACGATCATCTTAACGCCTCGCGATACCAGGTAATCGGTTATCTCGCGGGAGTAGCGGATTACGGTGTCGATCGAACGGGTGCCGTACGGAAAGCGCAGGGTGTCGCCGAAATAGATGATGTTCTCCAACGGCAGGAGGTCTCGTATCGCCTTGCAGACGGTAAGCCCCCCGACCCCGGAGTCGAATATGCCTACGGGACGGTCATCCATCAATGGCCTTCCGTTCTGCGTTTATTTTCTTTTTATAGAGCATGTATTCGATGCCGTCCACGAGCGCCTGCCACGACGCCTCGATGATGTTTTCTGAAACGCCGACCGTGCCCCAGTGGGAAGTGCGGCGCTTCTGGTCTATGAGCACCCGCACCTGGGCGCCGGTACCGGCCTTTTCGTCGAGGACGCGCACCTTGTAGTCGGTGAGCTGGATCTCCGCGATCTCCGGGTAGAACTTCTCGAGCGCCTTGCGAAGCGCGTTGTCGAGCGCCTCGACCGGGCCGTCGCCGTTGGCCGCCGTGTGTTCGACGGTGCCTCCCACTTCGACCTTGATGGTCGCTTCGCAACTCAGCACGTTCTTCTCGTTCTTTTCGGTGATTACCCTGAAACCCTTGAGGCTGAAGAACGGGATGTATTCGCCGGTGGCCCTGCGGAGGATCAGCTCGAACGAGCCCTCGGCGGCCTCGAACTGGAATCCCTGGTCCTCGAGGGTCTTGATTTGTTTAAGGATATTCGCCGGAAGCTTAAGGCCCTCTTTGAGCTCTATGCCCAGTTCCCTGGCCTTGAATTCGATGTTGCTCTTGCCCGCGAGTTCGGACACCAGCACCTTCCGTCGGTTTCCGACCAGCGACGGGTCGAGGTGCTCGTAGGTGGAGGTGTCCTTTTTCAGGGCGGAAACGTGTATGCCGCCTTTGTGGGCAAAGGCGTTGTCACCGACGTAGGGGGAGCGCTCGTTATGCGCGAGGTTGGCGATTTCGCTGACGTAGCGGCTCACCTCGGTCAGGTGTCCGAGTGCGGACGCGGCGGCGCAGGTGCGGCCCATTTTTAGCACCAGGTTGGGAATGAAGGATGTCAGGTCGCAGTTACCGCAGCGCTCCCCGTAGCCGTTTATGGTGCCCTGCACCGAGCGGGCGCCGGCCATCACGGCGGCGATGGAGTTGGCAACGGCGACTCCGGCGTCGTTATGAAAATGAACGCCGACGGGTGACTTTGCCGATTGAACGACGGATCGTGTCACCGACTCGATCTCGTGGGGAAGCGTGCCGCCGTTGGTGTCGCAGAGAACGAGCATGTCGGCGCCCGCCTCCTCGGCCTTCGCGATGGCGGCGAGGGCGAAGTCTGGATTGGCCCGGTGGCCGTCGAAAAAATGCTCGGCGTCGAGAAAGACCTCGAATCCGAGGTCTTTCAGGTACGTCACCGTATCGCGGATGAGCGCGAAGTTTTCCTCGAGTGTGATGCCGAGCGCGCCGGTAACGTGGAAGTCCCAGGTCTTTGCGACTACGGTGATGGTGTCGGCGCCCGATCCCGCCAGCGCCTGCAGAAACCGGTCGTCCTTTGCCTTTGTGCGCGGGCGGATGGTCGAGCCGAACGCGGCGATCTTCGCATGGCCGATGTCGGTCTTGCGAATTTCAGAAAAAAAGACGTCATCCTTCGGATTGGAACCGGGCCATCCGCCCTCGATATAATCGATTCCGAGGCGGTCAATCTCCCGGGCTATACGGATCTTGTCGTGCAGGGAGAACGAGATGCCGAAGGTCTGCGCACCGTCCCTGAGGGTGGTGTCGTAGATGATAATTGCATTTTTATCGGCTTTTGATTTCATCGCTCAATCAGTATGGGGCTCTTATCGTCCGTGAGACCGTTCACGCGCGGGGATTGCAGGCCGTACGCCGGACCGGGTTCGAATATCCGATCCCTTTCCATCGATCCATTCGTATCCGGGAACGTTAGGCTTCAGGGTACGTCGAGTATACCGCCCTTTTTACCAATGTCACGGAAAAAGGCATGGTTGGAGAGTAAATGGGATATTTCAAGAAGTTTTTCGGCCGAGATAGCGCAGGAATCCGTTCTCGAAAACGCCCAGGTCACCCGTCCGCAGCCATCGTTCCTCGTCAAAGGCGTCGGTGGCATCGCCGTGCACTTTGTAGTAGCCGGCCATCATGTTGGGCCCGCGAGCCAGGATCTCGCCCTGGTCGGAAATCCGGACCTCACACTGATCGAGCGGTTTGCCCGCGGTGCCGAACATGAAATTTCCCGGCGAGCTGATCGCGACGAGGGAAGCCGATTCGGTAAGTCCGTAGCCCTGGTATATCTGGATGCCGGCCGCGTAAAAGAGCTCCTCGATCTTCCGGGGCAGGGCCACGCCGCCGGATATCAGGAAGCGTACGCGCCTTCCGGTAAAAAGCCTTATTTTCTCGCGAAGAATCAGGGCGGTCAGCCGGTGGCGGAGGCGCAGTCCGCGCGTATACGGCCGCATTTGGAGCATGTATCGTGCCAGGACCTCTCCGGTGTCGATCGCCCAGCGGTACATCGCCTGTCGAAGGGGCGAATCCGCGTTCATGCTCTCCTTTATGGAGGCATAAAGCTTCTGGTAAAACGACGGGGGCGCGGTCATGCAGGTCGGCTGGACATCGAGCATGTACTCCCACGCCCTGCGGTGGTCGTCGCAGTAGCAGTTGACGGCGCCGCGGCTCAGGATGAAATATGACCAGGTGCGCTCGAACGCGCGGCTGAGCGGGAGGTAGCATAAAGAGGTGTCGGTCTCCATCAGGGGAAAGAGCTTCGCAAGTGACTTGACCTGATGGAAGAAGGTGGCGTGAGTGAGGATTACGCCCTTGGGCTCGCCCGTGGTGCCGGGCGTATAGATGATGCTGGCGTAATCGTCGCCCGAGGCATGCGAAAGACGGGTACGTACGTCTTTTTCCTTTTTGGATTTCCGGCCCATTTCAAGGAAATCAGCGAGCGACTGGTTTTGAGGCACGGTGGTGCGCTCGGCAAGCCCGCTGAAAATGATTACCCGCTGCAGGTAATCCGACGAGAGATAAAAGGTCATCGCCCTGTCGTAGCGTTCCTCGTCTCCGACGAAGAGGAGCTTGATGCCGGCGCGATTGACGATATACTCGAGCTGTTCCGTGGAATAGCCGCTGAACACGGGGACGGAAACGGCGCCGACGGCGGCGATCGCGAAATCGGCGAGGTGCCATTCGGGGCAGTTCGGAGCATAAATGCCGATCCGGTCGCCTTCATTTATCCCGGCCTCTATGAGGCCCTTGGCGATACTCATGATCTGTTCGCCAAGACCGTACCAGGTGATGTCCTTCCAGCCCGCGGGCGTATGGTAGCGCATCGCCGTTCTGCCGCCAAACTTGTCGATTCGATCGAAGATCATCAGCGCAAGATGTTCCTTGTCCATATGCCGCCTCGATGCCTGTTGGAGAGATCCTTTCCCAATATCCACGTTCTAGGACGGCTTATCATATTTTTCAAGAACAATTATCATGTGCATTCACATCAAATGGGTGGCGTCGTATGCCCGCCTTTCTGCAAAGGGTGGAAAGATTGATTTGGCCTTCGTCACTGGTGCGGAAAAGTCGCCCGGCTCGCGCAGAGAGACATCGGAAGCCTTTCCTGTGGCGGCGAGGTGGGTTATGACGTTATATGCGCTCGCCTGGCACAAATCTGCTTGATTTATTTTATTTTTGCGGGTTCAATTCTGGAAGACGGCGTTCTGGCGGGTGTAGTCCTTGATATCGGAAAACAAACATAAGGCAGTTCGACTTCCCTCGTTGCCGGCACGTCTGCTCTCCGCGTGTTTCTGGGGAACGGGTGCGATGCCGATAACCGGCGCGATCGCGATTTTCCTGGCGACGAATGTCGTCGTTCTTCCCCTGGTATGGCTTGCGTCCTCGCTCGTGCTTTACCGGCGCTTACCTTCAATTGATGAAGTGGTGCTGTTACTGGTCATCCTCTCCATTGTATCACCCGTGGCGATCTGGGTATACCGGAAAAAGGCCGGCGAAATGCGGGCCTCGATCGAGGACCTGAGCTACGAGATCAGGTGGAAGAACCTGATGATGGATTATACCGATGAGATCTTCATCGTTCTCAACATGTTCGGCCAGATAGTCGCGTTCAACCGGAACTTCGAGAAGCTCGTCGGCTTTCCGAAAGACGAGCTTCTCGGGAGGCCCCTGCGGCAGATACTCGACCGGAGCTTTTTAGGTAAGGACGCGCACCTCGGATACATACTGCTCGACCGCCTCAGGGACGTGTTCTGGGGGAATGAGGCAGATTTCACCTGTCCGCTCCGGGACCATTCCACTGGAGAAATGCGCACCGTAAGTTTTCGCATGATTCCGATTCAGAAGGAAAGCGAACTTCAGAACATACTGGTGACGGGTCGCCAGGAACCGGGCGACAGCCTGGCGGGGATGTTCCTGGAGCGCGAAACGAGTCACTATGTAATGGACAATAACCTGGCGCTGCTGTTCACCCTGTCGTACCGGCTTACACGCAACCTGCAGCGCTACCTGAATCGTGGCCAGGTACACCTGGTGCAGATGGCCCTGCAGGAGGTCCTTGTCAACGCCGTTGAGCATGGTAACCTTGAAATCGATTACGACAGAAAGACGGAGCTTAAGAAGAGAAAGGGGAATTACTGGGATATCGTCATCACCGAATCGAACCCGGAATTACTGAGGAACAGGAAGGTCCACGTCTCCTATCTGCTCGATGAGAACAAGGTCGTGTACACCGTACGCGATGAAGGGCGGGGTTTCGACTGGGGGAAATATCTCGGGGATTTCCCGGGGGGCATCGGGGAGCAGTTGCTTGAGAGTTATCACGGAGTGGGTCTTCACCTGGTACGGAACGTTTTCCAGGTTTCTTTCAACGAGGATGGCCGGGAAGTGACGCTTGCGCGCTATTTCGACAGGAGGACCGCTTAGCGCATGGCCGACTCGTATCATAATCCGGCGCCGACCGTCGATATCATCATCGAGATCTCCCTCCCCGACGGGAACACGGGAATAGTGCTGATCCGCCGCAAGAACCCGCCGTACGGGTGGGCGCTGCCAGGGGGGTTTGTCGATTACGGTGAATCGCTCGAAGCGGCGGCGACGCGGGAGGCTTTTGAGGAGACTTCGCTCAGCGTGGAGCTGGTGCGCCAGTTCCATACCTATTCGGACCCGCGGCGCGACCCGCGGGGGCACACCACCAGCACCGTGTTTATCGCGCGCGCCTCGGGTGCGCCCGCCGGGGCCGATGACGCGGCGGAGGCGGCGGTGTTCGCGCCCGGCGAACTGCCGGATGACATGGCGTTCGACCACGGCGAGATCATCGCCGACTATCTGGCGGGCAGGTATTAGTTTGCCGCTGCCGACCCGCAGGCGGGGAGAGTGCAGGCGCAATGCCCGTTACCACGGGAACCCTGCTGATTACGGGATACGTATGGAGAGATAATGAATACCTCTGGTTTTGTAAAGGGAGCAACAAAGCTCGCGCTGCAGGCGCTGATCAAGGCGACCAATGCCGATATACGCACGCACGGGGAGGAGAACCTGCCGGCGGGACCGGCGGTTTATGTCGTAAACCATTTTACGCGGATGGAGACCTTTTTCCTTCCGTACGTTATTGAAAAGGCGGGCGGAATGGACCTGTTCGCGCTCGCCCACTTTGACTTTTTCAGCGGTGGTTTCGGCAAATATCTCGAAACGCTCGGAGCGATTTCAACGCGGGACCCTGAACGGGACCGGAAGCTGATTGGCGGGTTGCTTCGGGGGGACCACTCATGCATGATTTTCCCCGAGGGTCAGATGGTAAAGGATAAAAAGCTCGTCGAGCGCGGCAAGTTCATGATCTACAATGCGGGGATACGCCGCCCGCCGCATACGGGCGCGGGGCTTCTGGCGCTGAGAGCGGAATTCTACCGGGCGAAACTCCGGCAGTTTCTCGAAACCGATTACGCCGAGGGCGTGGACGAATACATGGCGTATTTTGGAATAGCCACGCGTGAAAAGGCGGTCGAGAGCGCTCAGATCGAAAGCGTAATAATCCCCGTCAATATCACCTATTTCCCGATACGCGCACGAAACAACATCGTCAACAGGCTTGCCCACCTTTTCGTGGAGAAGCTTCCCGACCGCATAGAGGAGGAGCTCGAGGTGGAGGGGACGATGCTGAGCGAGGGGGTCGATATCGACATCAACTTCGGACCGCCCATAGCCCCGAGTGCGTACCTGTCGGGTAAAGTGCACGAGCTGCGGGTACGCGACCGAGCTCTGTATCTTTCCACGGAGGAGACGAAACGCGCACTTCAATTCGGGCGGGAGGCCCTTGCGCTGATGCAGCGCTATATGGAGTCGATCTACGGCATGACCACGGTTAACCATGACCACGTCTTCGCGTATCTTCTCGAGAAATACAGGAAAAGGCGGATTGGCGTGCAGGATTTCAGGAACCGGGCATTCCTGGCGATAGACCGCATCCAGGGGCTTCCTGTGCAATCGTCGCATACCTCTCTATTCCTCAAACAGCGCTATTTGCTGACAGGCGACCGTCATGGACGATTCGAGAGCTTTATGGACGTGGCGAAATCCGACGGGCTTGTTGTCGAGGACGGCGGGGCCATTATTAAAAACCGCGAGCGCTTCTCGCGGCCGCACGAATTCCACGACATCCGAAGGGACAATGTCGTCGAGGTGCTCAAGAATGAGATCGAACCGCTGAAAAACGTCGCCTCTGCCATCGACTCGGTGATGCGGCTTCCGTCGTGCCTGGTCCGCAGGAAAATCAGAAAACAGTTTCTCGATCTGGACCGGGGTGTATTCGAGAGCGATTACGAAAAATATTACCTCGACGGCGAGAGCAAGCCCAGTAACATCGGCAGACCGTTTTTTTTAAAACGGTTCTTCGGTTGCAGGGGCATCCTGCTCATCCACGGCTATATGGCGGCGCCCGAGGAGGTGCGGGCGCTCGGCGAGTACCTGTACCGCGCCGGCTATACGGTGTACGGGGTGCGCCTGCGGGGCCACGGAACCGCTCCCGAGGACCTCGCCTCGAGGAACTGGGAAGAATGGTACGAGTCCGCCAATCGCGGCCTGATCGTGCTGAAAAACACCGTAAGGAAAATAGCGGTGGCGGGGTTCTCGACCGGGGCCGGAGTCGCGCTCTACCAGGCGATCAACAAGCCGGATACATTCAGGGGTGTCATCTCGATCAACGCCCCGCTCAAGGTCAACAATATCGGCTCGCGCCTGGCCTCAACGGTGGTGCTGTGGAACAGTTTTCTGGGAAGGCTGCGCGTTGGACGCGGGAAAATGGAATACGTGAAGAACGAACCCGAGAATCGCCATATCAATTATTTCCGAAACCCGATAAGCGGGGTTGCACAGCTTGAAAAATTCATGGATGTCGTCGAGAAGCGCCTGAAGGACCTGTACGTACCTGCGCTTATCGTGCAGGGGTCGCAGGACCCGGTTGTGAACCCGGTGAGCGGACTCGAGATCTTCGACCTGATCGGCGGCACCGACAAGGAGCTCTGCAGGCTCTATGCCGAGCGGCACGGGATTGTAAACGGCGAGGGATCTGGGCGGGTGTTCCGGCGCGTGGAGCGCTTTCTCGACGAGATTATGGGCTGATCGCTTTTTTCAGTAGCGCGTCGTGACGGCGACACCGGTGTCGAGTATGAGCAACGTGCTGTTGAGATCGATTGAATAGAGACTTTCCTGCTCAAGCCGGGCCTCGGTTTTTACATACCCACCTGAAATGAGCAGGGAAATATCGGTGCCGGCGCTCAGCGCATAATGCGCTCCCAGCATCGCGTACCAGATTTCCAAAGTCGAGCGTATCTGGACCCTGTTCTGGGTCTCGCTCTCGCTCGATGCCTTTCGGTAGTCGTAACCGCCTCCCAGCGTGAAGGCGAGTCCTCCCCCGGGATTATATTCAATTCCTCCCTTTAAGAGAAGCGCCGCATCGGTGGTGTTGGTGTAGTTGCGAGCGAACGGGGTAATGGAGTCATTGCCCCCGTTTGACACGTTAATATTAATATCGCGTTCCCTGCTGTATGATGTGTTGGAGAGCGTATAGACCGCCTCGAGCGCGAATCCGACAAGCTGCGACAGGCGATGATAGCCGCCGACAACGAACTGCGGGCTTTCAGTGTAATCGACCCTCCATGAAGTGCTGTCCGTACCGCTCAAGCTGGGGGCGGCGATGTCATACTCAAAATGCCTGTACTCGAGCTCCTGTTTTCTCAGGGTCAACGTGCCCGGGCGTAATAAAAAACCAACCTGGGTGTTTTGCGTACGTTTCGAATACCCGAATCCCGCGCGCGCTGAGAGCGACTGGTCTTTCTTGCGGTTCGTATCGAGCCTTGCTATCGGCGAGCCGGCAAAAATAAA
>JBFZEY010000233.1:0-2654 GCA_041306625.1 Spirochaetota bacterium
GTAACGAGAATGTCGCCGCGACCCGGCGTTACGCCCCAGCCCAGCAGACGATGCACCGAAAGACCGGCCGTGAGGCCCGCGGTGCCGAAGATCATCGCCTCGCGAAGCGACAGCCCCGCCGGAAGCGGAAGCGCCCACGCCGAGGGCACGCGGATGCGGCGGCTGAAACCGCCCGGGGTGTTCATTCCCAGATCGTAACTGGTGACGATGACCTCGTCGCCCGGCTTGAACGCGCCGTCGTCGCACGACTCCACGATCCCCGCCGCGTCGATGCCCGGCGTATGCGGATAATTCTTCGTGACGCCGCGGTTCCCCGAGGCCGAGAGCATGTCCTTGTAGTTGAGCGAGGAGTAGCGCACGTCCACGACGAGACCGCCCGGGGGCAGTTCGTCGAGGGTGCGTTCCTCGATGGCCCGCGCGAAGCTTTTGTCCTCGCGCTCGCGCACCACCAGGGACTTGAATTTTTTGGGTTCCATGGTTCCTCCTTGCGGCTTCGCTATTTTTTTCGCGACCCTGCACGGGCCGCGCCGTCGTCGCGCCGTATTTCCCGTAAGGTCTGTATGAGCGATTGTATGGACGCATTGAGATTGCGGCGTGAATGGTTGAGATTGAACATGACGCAGGCCCCCATGAGGCCCGAAAACACTATCTCGGTGATGCGGGCCGTATCGGCCGCGGGATCGACCTGCCCGGCGGATTTGCCTTCGTCGAGGTTCCGCTTTATCATGCGCCGGAGGCGGACGAAGCCCTCGTTTACCTCCGCGGCGAGCCCGGGGCTTTGCCCGGCGAGCTCCACGGCGAAGGTCATGAAGACGCAGCCGCCGGGGAAGGTGTGGGCGTCGGCAAGGTAGCGGTCGCGGTAGTTTTCCAGGAGCTTCTGGAGCCGGTCGACAGGGTGCGTTTCTTCGTCCAGTCCGGCAAGGTTTTTATCGCGCCAGATCTTCCGGGCTCGTGAGAGGGCCGTGGTGAAGAGCTCTTCCTTGGTTTTGAAGTGGTTGTAGAACCCGCCCTTGGAGGTGCCGGCCGCGGTGATGATATCGGTGGTGGAGGTGTTGATGTAGCCCTTTACCGAGAAGAGCTTGAGGGACTCGTCGATGATGCGGTCTTTCAGGGTCATGCTTGCTCCCGGGTCCGGGTCTGGCGCGACAGCCCGACCGGTCTGTCTGGACGGTAGCCCGCGGGGCGGGGGGGTGTCAAGCAGGATATGTTTTAGTGTTCTTTTTCTCAAGACCCCCGCATGGGGAACATGCGAATAAACACGCAAAAAGTGGCGCGTGCGCCCCTATCCCGCGCTACGGGCGCACGGAAGGTCGCACGTACGCCGTTACCGCGGATTAAGCCCCTGCCAGGGCGAGAAGCACCAGGAACAGCAGCGGCGCCACTCCCTGCAGAAGCGCGCCCTGCAACATTCGCGGAGAAGAGATCAGAAGAACGATCGAGGCGCCGAACATGACGGCGCAATTGCTGGCCACGACCGCCAGGCCGGTATCCCGATGGCCGCCGGCCACAAGGGCGAAACCCGCGAGGACCCCGATGGCGAGAAAAAGGTTGTAAAACCCCTGGTTAAACGCCAGCAGACGGGTCGATTTGATATCGGACTCCTTTTGACGAAAGATCCTCATCACCGCCGGTCTGGTCCACAGTACGCTTTCCATCAGGAAAAAAAGGATATGGATCAAGGCAGCCAGCCCCGCCGCGGCGATCATCATCCAGAACGCTGCCGTTATCATAACTCAATCCCCCGGTTAATCGGCATCTTCGGGCCCCGTATCGGGGTCCGATCAATAAAGCTACCGCCGGCCCGATGAAAAAGCAAATGAATACGGGAGACACATGGCGCGGGATCACCCTGATTTCTTACGGTCGCCTTGCCTCGACCACTCATCGTTCCCTTATTTCGCCGCATTCCCGAAGAAGTGCTTCCCCGCGGGATTGTAGATGATGTTGAGGGCCCCGGGGAGCGCACGGATTTCGAACTTCGAGTTGAAATAAAGCTCGCCGTCCAGGTGCGACGGCACCTCCGACGCGAACTCTATGGTGAGCCGGTCGGTGCGGAAAAAACGAACCACGCTGTCTTTAAGATGGGTGCCCCTGATTACGTGGATCAGTTCCTTTATCCTTCCCGCAAACGAAAGCTCGTGGATCATGCAGATGTCCAGGAGGCCGTCATCGGCAAGGGCCTCGGGAGTGAGATACAGGCCGCCGGCGAGCCTCCGTCCGTTGGCGATGGTATTGAGGAACGACTTTACGGGCCGCACGGCGCCTTGTGCCGTGAGGGACATGGTGATTTCCCTGTATAGAACCAGGGTTTTCAGGATATGCCACATGTATTTGGATTTGTCGCCGCCTTTCACTTTCTCGTGCTTCTTGCTGTTGTAGTTTTCCCAGGCCACCTGCGCGTCGAAGCCCAGCCCCATGCCGTTGATAAAGTGCATGTCGTTGCACTGCCCCACGTCCATGCGCGCCGTATGGCACGCGAAGAAGGTGTCCCATTCAACGTCGGTGAGCTGTTCGGAAAAACCGGTGATGGCGATGAAGTCGTTGCCGGTGCCCGCGGGCATGGCGCCGAAGATCACGTTCTTTTTCCCCACCAGTCCGTGCGCCGCCTCGCTGAAGGTGCCGTCGCCGCCCACGGCCACCACGTGGCTGAAGCC
>JBFZEY010000234.1:0-5259 GCA_041306625.1 Spirochaetota bacterium
CCTACTCGTATATTGCCGGAATCCTGGCGCTGCTCGATCATATCCAAAAAAAACGGCCGGCTGAATGAAGCTGGATATTCTTAGAAAGCGGATTGAACGTGAGGATAAATTTCCGTTCCTCCTCCTGGACCTGGTAAATATACGATATCTGACGGGTTTTAAGGGTTCTTCAGCCTTCCTCCTTATGGATGCCGAAAGGGATTATTTTATATCAGATTCACGTTATGAAGAATATGCACGCTCGATTATCCCACCCGAGATGGAGTTCGTCCTGATGCGCGGCACGGCCGTAAAGACAATTTCAAGGATCATGAAGCGAAGACGCCGCGCACGGCTGTTCATGGAAGATC
This sequence comes from Spirochaetota bacterium, assembly GCA_041306625.1. GTDB lineage: Bacteria > Spirochaetota > UBA4802 > UBA4802 > UBA5368 > MVZN01. Next base: position 351 of record JBFZEY010000234.1, read on the forward strand.
ACAGTACAACGCTTTCGCAGTATTCCGCGTATAAAAAGGCGCTATATCCGGTCGAACTGATTGAGGGGGGCAGTCCGGTGAACGAGCTCCGGATGGAAAAGGAACCGGGAGAAATAGAAACGATCAGGGAGGCGGTGACGCTTGCCGACCGATGCTTTAAACATATTCTTTCAATAGTCAAAGCGGGCATGCTTGAATGGGACCTGTCGGTCGAGATCGAGTACTTTTACAGGAAAAATGGTTGCAGGAAAACCGCATTTGACAGCATTGTCGCCTCCGGCGCTGGCTCATCGATGCCGCACTATATAACCTCCATGACTAAGAAGATAGAAAATGGAGATGCACTGCTCATTGACATGGGATGCGAATACGAGGGTTATAATTCAGACTTGACAAGAACCGTCTTCATCAATAGCGTTGATGAAGATTTGAACAAAATATACGGAATCGTAAAGGAAGCGCAGGAGCTCGCCATAGAAGCGGTCAGGCCGGGAATAAGCTGCGGGGCCCTTGATTCGGTAGCGCGCGGGTTGATTGCGGCGGCCGGCTATGGGGATGCCTTCGGGCACTCGCTTGGCCACGGTGTCGGCATGGAAGTCCACGAAATACCGGCGATAAAGTCGGGTGGCCGGACAAAACTGAGGAAAAACACGGTAATAACGGTGGAGCCGGGTATTTATATCCCGGGCAAAGGCGGTGTTCGGATAGAAGACGTGGTGCTTGTCACCGACGGAGGTTCCGAAATACTGACGAAATCATCCAAAGATATTCATATAGTGTGAGGAGTACTCCATGATCACAAGCAACGATTTTAAAAGGGGAATGGTCATCAAGCTCGACGGCAACCTGTATTCGGTTGTCGAGTATCAGCATGTTAAACCGGCCCGTGGAGCGGCTTTCGTGCGCACAAAACTGCGTTCGATAATGAAGGGATCCATCGTCGACAAGACATTCAGGGGCGGTGAAAAGATAGAGGATGTTCGAATCGAAACAAAGAAGATGCAGTATCTTTATGACGAGGGCGATTCGCTCGTTTTTATGGATACCGAAAGCTACGAACAGGACTCCGTCGCCAAGACCTACGTCGGCAATATCCTCGATTACATCAGGGAAGGGGACACGGTGGATATTTCGACATACGAGGATAAGCCGATCAATATCGAACCCCCAACTTTCGTCAGCCTGAAGGTCGTTTATGCGGAGCCGGGTGTCAAGGGCGATACGGCGACCAATGTCACCAAGCCGGTAAAGGTCGAGACCGGGGCCATGATCCAGGTCCCGCTGTTCGTAAACGAATCCGATGTTATCAAAATCGACACCCGTACCGGCGGGTACGTAGAGAGGGTGAAACAATAATGAGTTTTCTGGGATCGGCAGGCGAATGGATCGGGCGGAATCCGGGTAAGGCCGCGGGCGCATTCGCCGGTTTTCTGTTTGGAGTGCTGTTGTTTACCATCGGGATTATTAAAACGCTCCTTATAGTCCTGTTTGTACTGATCGGATATATCATCGGTAAAAGCAGGGACGATAATGTTTCCATCCTCGACGAGCTGAATGACCTGTTCCGCGGGCGACGATAGGCCGTGGCCGAGAAAGGCCGCCGGGCGCTCGACGATATATTATTGATACCCGATGGCATTGAGTGAAAACGAAAAATCCCCTGCTTAAAGAGGCGTACCGTCTCGCCAGATCGGGGCGGCACGATGATGCCGTGCTCATTCTCGAAAGAATAACCGCCGTCTCACACTCAGATCCGTACGCTTTATTCCTGCTCGCCGTTGAGTATCTCCAGTCGGGAGCGATCGGCAGGATCGAGCCCGTTTTAAGGAAGCTGCGAACGATCGACCAGCAGTATCCCCCGCTCGTGCGCCTTGAGCTTTTCCTATTATTAAAAAGCGCGGAAAACACGGCCTCTGCACTCGCGCGCTATATCGATGCCCTGCAGCGACTTCCCGGGGACCGTTATATCGCCCGGGCAATTGCGTCCATACGCAGGGCGAGTGATTTTATCTCATTTCAGCGTACTGCACGGCTTCTTGATTATGTTCCGCTCGAACCACCGAAAAAAGGACGCCACGCCACTTTGCCGGCTCTTAATAGAATGAGCCGGAATCACTTATCCCCGAGAATATTTTTCATTGCCACGTTTTCTATGGCCTTGATCGTTGTCCTTCTGCTCGGGTATCAGTATCGGTACACACTGGTCGGTGTATTCAAATATAAAAAAGAAACTAATCATGCCGGATCCACCTACATTGACATGGTGACACTAGACGCCAGCCGGCATGACCTGATAGATAAAATACGACGGGAGAGCGCGCACGTATTCTACTACTCCAACGAAGAGGTCGTTGCCGATTTCAACAACGCCCGCGCGTTGCTCAAAAAGGAACGGCACAACGACGCGCTTTTTATGATAAATAAAATATTGAACAGCAATGCCGGGTTTTCGGTCAAGGAACGGGCTGAATTTTTGAGTAAATACACGCTTACCGTGGAAGACAGGTCGTATGACGCCGTCGCGTTTGAAGATGTCGCGGGTAAACCCTACCTCTACCGGGGATTCGCCGTCGAATGGACCGGGAGGGCGGCCAATGTTAAAAGGAGGGATGGTAGACTCCTTTTCAATCTGATGACCGGGCATGGCGGAGCAAATACGTTTTCAGGGATAGCGGACGTATACTGCGAAAAGGATGTACCTGACGTTTCCAACGGAAACACGGTCGTGGTGCGTGCCCTTTTTGTCAACAATCCAGGCGGCGACACCAGGCCATACCTTGTAGCCAGAGAGGTCAGGGTTTTGCAGGCCGCGCGGATGGGAAAGTAAAACCGATGACCAGGGTCTCCGTTTACCCTTGTGCCGAATATGATGAGCGCGTATTAAACGAGATATTTATCAATGCCCTTGACGACGTGGGCTTCAAGGCCGAGGATTTCCGCGGTGCCCGTGTGGCGCTTAAGCCGAACTTGCTGAATTCGAGCGCTCCTGAAAAGGCCGTTGTAACTCATCCGTCATTCTTTGCCGCCGCGGTGCGGATGGTGAAAGACCATGGAGGCGTGCCGGTACTCGTAGAGTCTCCCGCATTTCAAAGTCTCGGGAAAGTGGCGGTAAAAACGGGATATGCCAGGATTATAGCGGAACAGCGGATAGAGGTCTGGGACAACAGCTCGGTCGCCGTAATAACTAATGACGCGGGAAGGAAGTTCAGGCGTTTCGAGGTGGCGAGGACTTTGCTGGAAGTGGACATGCTTTTGAACCTTCCTAAAATAAAGACTCACGCCATAACCTGCCTGACCTGCGCGGTTAAGAACCTCTTCGGTACGATACCGGGAAGGGCGAAATCACAATGGCACATGCGGGCGAAGACCGGTGAAGAGTTCCAGGAGTTTATCCTGGATTTTTATGGTGCGATAAAGGCTCTGTTCGGCGAGGGCAGACGGATTCTTCACCTCGTTGACGGAATTATCGGAATGGAGGGTGAAGGCCCGGGTACTGCCGGGACGCCGCGCAGGCTTGAAATGGTGCTTGCGGGTACCGATGCCGTAGCCGTAGACCGAATCGTCGCACATCTCACCGGTCTGGACGCGTCAAAGATAATTACCATCAGCTCCGCGGTCAAGCGGGGCCTTGGCGCCGGCAATCTCGAAGATATTGAGATTGCGGGGCATTCACTGGAAGAAATGGCCGTGCGGGATTTCAGGCCCCCCGGCAGGAGCTTTAGCTCCAGATTGCAAAACGGCGTGCTCAGATTCAACCTGGTAAATAATCTCTGTGTTGAACGGCCCGTCCCAGCCGCGAAGAGGTGCACGCTTTGCTATGAGTGTAAAAGCATATGCCCGGCGGGGGCGATCCATAAGGCAGAGGGCGCAGAGCGGGTGCCCCGGTACGATTATGACGTGTGCATCCGGTGCTACTGCTGTTTGGAGATATGCCCGGAGGCGGCTATCACACTGAAAAGAGGGAAACTTCAGTGGATCATGGACAGGCTGTAGGCGGCGAAAGCGACGATATCATCCGGCATTTCATCTCGCGTTTTTCACTTCCCGCAAATAATGGTAGATAGTATATTTTGAAACACCGATTTCACCGGCGACGATGTCGATGGCACCCTTGATGTCAAAGATTCCCTTACGTGCCAGCTCCGCAATGATCATACGGTTCCTTTCACTGGCGGATATACCTTTCATCTGGCCGAACTGGCTGACGCATTCATTCAGGCTTGCGTGGACCATGTCGCCGATCTCCGTATGAAAATGCTCGACGGCGAGCTGTTTTCCCGACAGCTCGGGGGTGAAGTCGGCCAGAAAGTCGATCAGAGGAGCGGAGACATCGATATTGACGCAGAGCATTCCGATCGGATCGTTCTTATGATTGCGAATAAGGATCGTGATTGATTTGAAAAGCTTGCCGGTCTCGGTACGGGTGAAGTAACTGCCCACAATATCGCGATTTATGGCGAAGGACTCCCTCAGTGCGTTCAGCCCCAGGTCGGTTATGGGGGATCCGATCTTTCTGCCCGTAATATGCGCATTGGCGATTTTCATTACCGAGTGCGCCTTGTTCTCGAAATAATGCAGTACAACCTCACAGTTCCTGCCTAAATGCTCGGCGATGCCCTCAACGACCGGCTCCATGCTGCGCAGTATACCCCGGTCATGGTCCGTGATTTTGATCGTCTTCAGCGTTTCCCTGGGATCTGAATCTGTTGCGGCGGGATTTCTCACGCTGTCCTCCTTCAGGGGGTGCGGCATTCTGCGCGGGTTATATGCCTATTAAGAAATTATTACCGGTTTCGTCGAAAGTCGTATACGTAATGGATTAAATACCGGAGAATTAGGATAACCATGCCATGCAGGAGGAGTCAAGCATATGTATAAAATAGATGTAAAAATAGCATATATTTGTGAA
>JBFZEY010000235.1:0-5873 GCA_041306625.1 Spirochaetota bacterium
TCTACTCCCGTTGTACCGCCGTCCTTTCCGTCCCCGTACTCCTCTATCTTCTTTTTAAGCCCGTTCACCATGTCCACCATCTCGCCCGAATCGAAGACCATCTTGACCGCGTAGGCCGTGCTCTTCCGGGAGCGCTCGCTCATGTCGGACATGCCGCGCACGATCTCGGCCACGGCGTTGCGCTGCTCCACCGTCGCGCCGCGTATCTCCTCCGAGCGTTTGCGCACCGACAGCGCGCTCTCGTTAACCTGGCGGTTGGTCTCGACCTGCCGGCGCTTGAACTCGTCGAGCCCCTGTATGGTCCGGCCGACACGGCCTATGCCTTCTATTATTTCCTTTATGACGCCCACCGCAAGCGACGCTCCCGAGAGGCCGCGCGATATCTCCGCCTCGTTGTTGCTGATGAGCCCCTCGATCGACTTGATGCTCGAGGCGGTGCGGTCGGCGAGCTTCGATATCTCGTCGGCGACCACGGCGAAGCCGCGCCCCGCGTCGCCCGCCCGCGCCGCCTCGATGGCCGCGTTGAGCGAGAGCAGGTTGATCTTGTCCGATATCTCGTTGATGATTTCGATGATGCCGGTCATCTCGTGCGAGCTCTCGTTGATCTTGAGGATGCCCTCCTCCATGGTGCGCAGGTGCCGCTCGCCGTTCTCGGCCCTTCCGGTTATCTCGCGCGTTGCCGCAAGCGATTCGCCGATCGCGCCGTCGAGGCCTCCGATAACGTCCGAGAGCTCGTCCAGCGTCCCCATGAGCAGCCGCAGGCCCTCGTCCTGCCCCTGCGCGTTGTCGGCGATTCGGTCGATGCCGCCGGAGATTTCGCCCGCCGTGCCGGTTATCCTGGCGATGACCGCGGCCTGCTGGTGCACCCCCTCCGAGAACTCGTCGCTGCGGTGCGACATGCTCTCCATGGCCTCGACCACCTTTCTGGAGCTTTCCATGAGCACCTGCCGTATGAACACGTTCGCCTCGGCGTTCTTCCTGGATTCCCCGTTCGCGAGCTCGACGCTGCGCTCGAACACCCTGAGCATGAGGAGCGAAATGAGATACAGGAAGCCTATGGCGAAGAGCGTATTGGTGAAGGCGATCGTAACGAACTTGTCGGAAAACTGGTGCGGAAGCGAGCGCATGATGACGAAAAGCGCCGTGTTCGTGGCGGCCATAACCGCCGAGATCACCGTGAGAAATACGGTGTTGCTGAAGATCGCGCACATGGCGATACAGGGAAAGATGAAATAGATGTAGGAGCTGAGCGACAGCTCTATCTCCATGTAGGGCTGGCGGATGAGCCCCGCCACCACGGCGACCGTTGCGAAGGCGATGAAGATATTGGCCGCGGCCATGTACCGGCCCTTACGCAGAAATACCAGCGCCGCGCCGAGGCCGCCCAGCAGTATGAGCGTCATCGGGATGGTGACGACGAAATCGCGCCAGCCCGCGAAGAGCATGCTGAACTGCAGAAGAAAGGCGAAAAACACGAACGCCGCGAGGAAGTAGAGCAAAAGCCTGGCGCGCGTGCGCATCAGGTAGTTCTCGTTCTCGTAGGAAGACAGGAAGTAATTCCGGAAGTGTGCAGGCATACTGTTTCTCCCGGCGGCATCCATCGCCCGGTGGTCCGGGCCCGGATGCGCGCCTAATTGCTTTTTCTCAGGCCGGCAAGGATGATGACGAACGCGACGGCCGACATGGCGCCCCCGAAGATGAACGGCCAGGCCGTGCCCGCGTACGAGTACAAAAGCCCCGCGATGACGCTCGCGGGCAGCAGCGCCACGCCGACGATCGTACTGAACAGCCCCATCACCGTGCCGCGCCGCCCGGGGGGAGCGAGGTCGGCCACCAGCGCCTTTTCCACGCCCTCGGTCAGCGCGTAATAGATCCCGTACAGCGCCCAGAACGCCCAGAGCCACTCTTTCGTTTCACCGTTTATGAATCCGAAGGCGATGTAGACGGCCGTGTACAGCGCGTAGCCGGCCAGGATGATCTTCGTGCGGCCCACGCGGTCCGAAAAACTGCCGAGCGGCGTCGAGAGCACGGAGGTCGTCAGGTTGAAGACCATGTACATCAATAGCACGTCGGCAAGGCCGACCCCCGCGTCCATGCTCTTCAAGAGCAGAAACTGGTTGCTGGAGTTCCCCAGCGTGAAAATGAATACGGCGACGAAGAAAATCTTCAGGCGCCCGTCCAGGCCCGAAAGCGAAAAGCTGACCGTCGGCCGCGCGCCCGGCGCATGGTCGGCGCGCTTTTCGCGGACAAACACGAGCATGACCACCCCGATAAACGCGGGAACGAGCGATATGAGGAACAGTTTATAGAAGGCATCCAGATCGGTGATGGTCTTCGTGACGGGGTCGAGGTAGGAAAGGGTCAGAAAATAGCATACGGCCACGCCCAGCAGCGCGCCCGAGTAGTCCATGGCGCGGTGGAAGCCGTAAGCCTTGCCCTTTATGGACGGGTCGACCGAATCGGCGATCAGCGCGTCGCGCGGCGCGGTGCGCACGCCCTTGCCCACGCGGTCGGAGAGGCGGGCGAGCAGGATGAAGCTCCAGCCGAGCGAGGCCGCCAGGTATAACAGCTTCGATACTGCCGAGAGCGAATAGCCGGCTACGGTAAGCGGCTTTCTGCTCCGGAAGCGGTCGGATATATAGCCCGAATACACTTTCAGAATACTCGCCGTGGCCTCGGCGAGCCCCTCGATAACGCCGAGCACCGGCCCCACCATGGTCTTCGCCGACGCCATCACCACCGAAACGAAGGCCTGGATGAGCGGATAGATCATCTCCGATGAGACGTCCGTGAAAAACGAGGTGAGGCCCATCAAGATGACGTTGCGGCCGATCGATTTCTTTCCGGTTTCTTGTTTGTTCATGACAATCAATTCCAGCCCGTCCGCCGGCACGTGGACCGGGTTGCGGCACGGGGCTTCCGCACCATAAAATCGCCCTTCGGCAAAAACAAGCAGTTTTTCATCCCGCATGGCGCCGGTCCGATTACGTGCCCGGAGGGAGGACCGGGAACCGTCGTGCCAAAAGCGTACAGGTATTCTTCATTATATTCAAGACAATTGAGAACCGCCGGAATGACAGGGCGGGCGACGGAGCCGTTCATCCGGCCGTATTTCCCCGCCCGGATAAAAAATGCTTGCCTTGTGCGCGCGGGTCCGCGAAGTATCATTTTGTATAGAAGAAGGCCGCTCGAACGGCGGGCGGAACCCGTTTCCAGCCCGCACACCATTACCGGGAATCCAGCGAACATATGGACTTGAGTCACATTAGAAATTTCTCAATCATAGCGCACATCGACCACGGCAAATCGACGCTGGCCGACCGCATCATTGAAAAATGCGAGCTCGTGGAGCGGCGCAACCACGTGGAGCAGATGCTCGACACCATGGACATCGAGCGCGAGCGCGGCATCACGATCAAGTCGAACACCGTGACGCTCAATTACCGCTCAAAGAACGGCCGCAATTTCGTCTTCAACCTCATCGACACCCCGGGGCACGTGGATTTCACCTACGAGGTGTCCAGGGCGCTCGCCGCATGCGACGGCGTACTGCTCGTCGTCGACGCCTCGCAGGGCGTGGAGGCGCAGACGATCGCCAACCTCTACCTGGCGCTCGAGAACGACCTCGAGATTCTGCCCGTCATCAACAAGATCGACATGCCCAGCGCCGACGTGGAGCGCACCAAGCACGGCATCCGTAAATCGCTGGGGCTCAACCCCGACCACGCCGTTTTGGTCTCCGCCAAAGAAGGCATCGGCATCGACGAGCTGCTTGAGCGGATCGTCGAGATAATCCCTCCCCCGCAGGGAGAGATCGACCGGCCGCTATCGGCGCTGGTCTTCGACTCGTATTTCGACAAGTACGTGGGCGCGGTCGTGAAGGTGCGCATATTCAACGGCACGGTCCGCCGCGGCGATATCGTAAAGTTCATGTCTACCGACAAACAGTACGAGGTGACCGAGGTCGGCATATTCAGGCTGACGCGGGAGAAGACCGACGCGCTCACGCCCGGCGACGTGGGCTATATCATCGCCGGCATCAAAACCGTCAGCGACACCAAGATCGGCGACACGATAACGCACGTCAATAACCCGGCTCCCGAGCAGCTTAAAGGCTTCAGGGATGTCAAGCCCATGGTGTTCTCCGGGCTCTACCCCATGTACAGCGACGACTACGAGGCGCTCAAAGACGCGCTGTCGAAACTGCGCCTGAACGACGCATCGCTCATCTATGAGCCGGACAACTCGTACGCGCTCGGCTTCGGCTTCCGCTGCGGCTACCTCGGGCTCCTCCACATGGAGATCGTGCAGGAGCGCCTCGAACGCGAGTTCGACCTGGCACTGGTCACCACCGCGCCGAGCGTGGAATACCGCATCACCAACCAGCGCGGGGAGAGCTACACCATCGACAACCCGGTCAAGATGCCCGACCCCGGCCTCATCGAGAAGATCGAGGAGCCCTATGTCGAGGCGACCATCATCACGCCCGCCGAGTTCGTCGGCAACATCATGTCGCTCGTCCAGGACTGCCGCGGCATCCACAAAGACATGCAGTACATCGACTCCACGCGCATGCAGCTGCATTACGACCTGCCGCTCTCGGAGATCGTGTTTAACTTCTACGACAAGCTGAAGTCCTACTCGAAAGGTTATGCCTCGTTCGACTACGAGTTCCGGGACTTCCGTGCCTCCGAGATGGTGAAGGTCGACATCCTGGTGAACGCCGAGCCCGTCGACGCGCTCTCGTTCATCGTCCACAAGGACAAGGCCTACCACCGCGGCAAGGATATCATCGAGAAGCTGAAGGACATCATCCCGCGCCACCAGTTCAAGATCCCCCTGCAGGCGGCCGTCGGCGCGAAGATCATCGCCAGGGAGAACATCTCGGCGATGGGCAAGAACGTCACCGCCAAGTGCTACGGCGGCGACATCACGCGCAAGCGCAAGCTCCTCGAAAAGCAGAAGGAGGGCAAGAAGCGCATGAAGCAGATAGGCTCGGTGGACATCCCGCAGGAGGCCTTCATGACCATCCTCCGGATCGACTGACCGCACCGCGGCCTCGCGCGTTTCTACCGGCAGGCAATGCATAACGACGAAATAATCGAAAAAGCCGTGCTCTACGCCAGGGTGCGCATGGCCGCGGTCAAGCCCAGCCACGGCTGGGACCACGTTGAGCGCGTAACGGAACTCGCCGTGCGCCTGGCACGCACCGAAGGCGCCGACGCCTTCATCGTGCGCCTGGCGGCCATTCTCCACGACATCGCGCGCGCCGAAGAGGACGCCGCGCCCGGAACGACCTGCCACGCCGAGGCGGGGGGCCGCGAGGCGCGCGAATTCCTCGTCGGCGCCGGGCTCGACGACGTTCGCGCGCGGCAGGTCGCCGACTGCATCCTCTCACACCGCTTTCGAAAAAATATCAGGCCCGTGAGCATCGAAGCGCGGGTGCTCCACGACGCCGACAAGCTGGACGCCATCGGCGCGATCGGCGTGGGCAGGGCGTTTCTTTTCGCCGGCGAGGTCGGCGCAAAGGCGCATAACGGAAAAGCCGACATCGAAAAGACCGAGGCCTACTCCGAGGAGGACACGGCCTACCGCGAGTACAGCGTCAAGCTGCGGCACCTTAAAGAGCGCATGCTCACGGCGGAGGGTAGGCGCATGGCCGAAGAGCGGCACGATTTCATGGTACGATTCTTCGAGAGGCTGGACCTGGAGCACCGGGGAGAGGCCTGATCCGGGGAGGGAACGTCCGGTCAATCGACTACGAACCGGTATCCCACCGCTGGTTCCGTGACGATGATCGCCGGCCGCGAAGGGTTTTTCTCAGCTTCTTTCTCAGCGCCGCGATATACACGCGCAGATAATTTGTCTCGCTT
>JBFZEY010000236.1:0-3531 GCA_041306625.1 Spirochaetota bacterium
AGCACCGGTGCGCTGACGAGGAGCATCGTGGCAAGCACCGGTACCGAGGCGAATATTGTCATATAACCCATCTCCATCGCCGTACTGGTGCGGAACTCGGGATCGACGATGCGCAGAAGCAGGAGACCCGAGGAAACGGTTCCCGTCACCGTCCCGTAGATGGCGAGCGTACGCTCCAGGTTGAGCGACCAGATCCGGTTGCCGAGGTACACCACGACCAGCGTGGTGAGCACACCCACGGTGACACAGATCACCGTGATGGGCACGACGTACTGCCACACAATCACGAGCTGGACCGCCATCACGGTGGAGAGGATCAGGAAGTCGACCGACCATCCCGTTATGCGTCGCTGTATTCCGCCGTCGACCAGGTGGTCATAGCCGATTTTCACGATGATGGCGCGGACGAGCTGCGCAACGAGCATGCCGAGGAAGAAGAAGAACCCCCACAGCATCGTGGCGAGCTCCGGCTTAAGCAGACTTCCGATGAGATAAACAAGGCCGTAGGTCAACAGATAAACGAGCCCGACGAGCGAAAGCTGAAAGGCGAGGGTCTCGACGTTCGCGGAGTGCATGGTGAGCGTTCCGGCGCTTTCCTTCGGGCTGTTCTTTGCGATGACGCCGGTAAGGAGATCTTTGGGAAGTACCGTTTGCGGCTGCTCGGCCCGACCCTTCTTGATTCCCCAGTTGGCCAGCGGCACGCCTACGAAAAAGGCGAAGAGGAATCCCACCGTGGCGAAGGTGAGCCCGATGGTCGCGGCATGTTCGAAACCGAAGTTTTCCCACACCTTGCCGATCGAGAGGGCCTGTCCCGGGCCCTCGGTGAAACCCAGCGGGGCGAAAAAGCCGAAGGTCCTGAAAAGGTCATAGCCGAAATAGTTGAAAAGAAGCACCAGCAGTCCTCCGGGTATCGCCTGTATCGGGATGGTTATCCCTTCGATGAGCGCCATCCAGAGCGAGCCGCGGAACATCTCTTTTCCATTGTAGGCCGCCTTTTCCTCGGGGGTCCTTACGGTGAGGCCCACGGAGATGAAGCTGATGTTGAAGAAATGATAGGCGAACGTCTCGAGCAGTGAGGTTTCGATCTTCACGATGCCCGTGTGAAGAAACGCGAGTCCCAGGAGCCCCCCGAGCAGACAGCTGGGGAAGAGAAAGCGCTGTATAAAACCGATCTTGGCGCGCAGAAAGATACCGATGAGGAGCATTACGCCCAGCCAGCCGAACGCGAGTAACGGATCGAAAGGAAAGGGAATTGTCATAGAGGACCTCTTCTGTATGTTGTTGCGGGGCGCCGTCGGGCGGACTTCCGGGCGCACAGGCCTGCGCAAGTGTAGCCGTAATCGTTAAAAATTCAATCATAAAATGAACATGGTTCAGTGCGCGGAAGGGCGAGAATTAAAATCCGGGGTGTACATGCGATGAAAAGGGCGCGACCGTTTACAGCCGCGCCCCCGTCGGATCGAAGTTGGACAGCAGTTACATCCTCGCGAGCCGGGCGATGCGGTCTTCCAGGGAAGGATGGGTCGCGAAAAGCGACAGGCGTTTGCCCGAGCTGATCTTGGCCATGGAAAAGGAATCCTTCTTCTCGGGCATGCCCGCGGCTTCGGCCAGGCGCTTCAGTGCGTTGGCCATGGACGTGGGCGAGGTGTATTTCGCGGCGCCGGCGTCGGCCCGATACTCGCGCATCCGCGAAAACGCGGCCAGCGGAATGGAGGCGAGCAGCATAAGGAAGGTCTCGAGCACCATCACGGTCATAATATAGCCGAGGAAGCCAAGTCCGCCGCCCCCCTCGTCATCCCTGAGGAAGCTGTCGAGAAACTGCGCGATGATGCGCGACATGAACATCACCAGCGCGTTCGCCACGCCGGTGAGGAGCGTCATGGTGACCATGTCGCCGCTTGCTATATGGCTCACCTCGTGGGCGGCAACGGCCTCCACTTCCTCGCGCCGCATGGACGAGAGCAGTCCCGTCGAGAAGGCCACCAGCGCTTTGCTCTTTGACGGGCCGGTCGCGAAGGCATTGGGCTCGGCGGCCTGGTAGATGCCGACCTCGGGCACCTCGGGAAGACCCGCCTTGCGGGAAAGGCGAGCGACCATTTCGTAAATCTCGCGCGCGCCGGCGTCCCTTGTGGTGCCGTCGACGAGCTGGATGTTGTAGGCGCGCTTGGCCATCCAGCGGCTGATGGCGAGCGAAATGAAGGCGCCCGACATGCCGAAAATACCGCAGAATACGGCAAGGCCGTACATGCCGCCGGTCACCTGGATTCCGAGGAGCGGGAGCACTATGTTGATGATAAGGCTCACGGTAACCACCACGAGGAGGTTGGTGAGCAGGAACAGGCCTATTCTTTTAAGCATTCTTTCTCTCCGTAATAGTGTTGATTGATGAAAAGTATCCCCGAACCGTCGCCGGTGTCAAGGCAAATGATTGAGTATTTGTCCTTGCGGGATTACATTTGTTACGGTTACAAGGTAAAAACCGTACCAGAGAGCCGGGAGGCTACCCGCGGATAATAAAAACGTGGTTGTCAAACGGCAGGGGGGGGTGATAGACTCGCTGACGGAAGAGCCCATGAACACCGAGATCCGCGAAAAAATACTCCGCTACCAGCGGAATGAAATTACCGAACACCTGCTGTACGGCATCCTCGCGGCCGGGGCGAAAGGCAAGAACGCCCGCGTGCTGAAGAAGATATCCGACGACGAGCTCAGCCACTACGCATATTTTAAGAAACTCACCGGAAGCGAGGTGGCGCCCGACCGTGCGCGGCTCCTGTTTTTCCGGGTCGTCTCCCTCGTTTTCGGCCTGACCTTCACCCTGAAGATGATGGAAAACGGCGAGGTAAAGGCCGAGCACAACTACGGGGAGGTTGAGACGCACGTTCCGGGAATCAGGCGCATCATCCGCGAGGAAAGGCGGCACGAGGCCGATCTTATCGACCAGATCGAGGAGGACGCGCTCAGGCACATGGGCTCGATGGTGCTGGCCATCAACAACTCGATCCAGGAAATCACCGGCATCGTCGTGGGACTCACCTTTGCGCTGGCAAACGCGCTCCTTGTGGGTAAGACCGCGCTGATCAGCGGGATCGCCGCGACGCTCGCCATGGTCGCCTCGGAATACCTGTCGCAGAAGGCCGAGAGCGCCGATGCGTCCGCTCCGAAAAAGGCGGCACTGTATACCGGCGCCATCTACGTCTGCGTGGTCGCGGCCGTGGTAAGCCCGTATTTCATTTTCTCGAGCCCTTACGCGGCGCTGGCCGCGGCGATAAGCGCGGTGGTACTCATCGTCGTCGTTTTCACCTTCTTCATGTCCGTGGTAAAGGGACTCGATTATAAAAAAGCGCTCGCCGAGGTGTCCGCCATTACGGCCGGCGTGGTAGTGCTGTCGCTCGCGGTCGGCATTGGGATGCGGCTGTTGTTTGGGGAATAATGATTAAAGATTAAAGATTAAAGATTAAAGATTAAAGATTAAAGATTAAAAAAAGTGCCGATGCTAATAGGCCGTTGCATGAAAACCTTTTCACCTGG
>JBFZEY010000237.1:0-4412 GCA_041306625.1 Spirochaetota bacterium
ATAACACAGAGGAGGTGTACGATGTTTGAGGTGTATCCAACATTGCTGATCCTTGCGGTGCTCTTTGTCATCGCTTCGATTAAGGTTATCAAGGAATATGAGCGCGCCGTGGTGTTCCGCCTCGGAAGGCTGTTGAAAGCTCACAAGGGCCCCGGAATCATCATCATCATTCCGTTCGTCGATAAATGGGTGCGGGTGAGTCTGCGCCTGGTGGTGATGGACGTACCGCCCCAGGACGTTATCACCAGGGACAACGTCTCGGTGAAGGTGAACGCCGTGCTGTATTTCCGGGTGGTCGATCCCAACAAGGCGGTTACCGAGGTGGAGGACTTCATGTACGCGACCTCACAGCTCGCGCAGACGACGCTTCGCAGCATCCTGGGTATGAACGAGCTCGACGACCTGCTCAGCGACCGCGAGCGCATAAACAACGAGCTCCAGAACGTCCTTGATATCCACACCGATCCGTGGGGCATCAAGGTGACCGCGGTCGAGGTGAAACACGTCGACCTGCCGCAGGAGATGCAGCGCGCAATGGCCAAGCAGGCCGAGGCCGAGCGCGAGCGTCGCGCGAAGGTCATCAACGCCGAGGGCGAGGCCCAGGCGGCGGCGAAGCTGATCGAGGCGGCAACGCTCATGGAGGCGCACCCGATCGCGCTGCAGCTTCGCTATCTGCAGACGCTCCGGGAAGTGGCCACCGAGAACAACTCGACCACGCTCTTCCCGATACCGCTGGATGTCATTTCGCATTTCATGAAGAAGTAGGTTTCACTGCATTTCGGGCGCCCTTTCGGCGCCCGCGTACCGAAAGCGCGGCGCGTACATCCTGAGGGCGCGGCGCGATTTCGGAATCGCGCTTTCACGTGTGTATGGGGCTTTCGCGCGGACAGAGCGCTTTCAGGCGCATGCCACCGGGCGTGAGCTCACTCCACGAGCTTCTTCAGCCGGTTGAGCTCGTTGATCGCGTCCAGCGGCGTGAGCGTGTCGATGTTGACGGCGCGGATGGCCTGGACAACAAGGTGATTGGCCGCATTGAACATCTCGAGCTGTTCGGCGGGTTCGTTCTCCCCGCCGGAGGGGTTTCCTGTGCGGTTCGTCTTTTCCATGCGCTCCAGTATCTTCTGGGCGCGTGCGGTGATTTCCCTGGGAATGCCCGCGAGGCGCGCGACGTGTATGCCGTAGGACTTGTCGGCGGCCCCGGGGACCACCCGGTGCAGAAAGTCCACCCCGCCCATGTGCTCCTTTACCATCACGTTGTAATTAGCGATTCCCTGCCTGCCGCCAAGGCGCGTAAGCTCGTGGTAGTGCGTGGCGAAGAGCGTCTTGGCGCGGACGAATCGTAAAATGTACTCGACGACGGCCCAGGCGATCGACAGCCCGTCGAAGGTGCTGGTGCCCCGGCCGACCTCGTCCATCACGATAAGGCTTTTCGCCGTCGCGTTGTTGAGGATGAGGGCCGTCTCGTTCATCTCGACGAGGAAGGTGGATTCGCCGCGCGAGATGTTGTCCGATGCGCCGATGCGCGTGAAGATGCGGTCGGCTATGGGAAGATCGGCCGAAG
This sequence comes from Spirochaetota bacterium, assembly GCA_041306625.1. Lineage (GTDB taxonomy): Bacteria > Spirochaetota > UBA4802 > UBA4802 > UBA5368 > MVZN01. Next base: position 1,562 of record JBFZEY010000237.1, read on the forward strand.
CCGCCGGCACGTATGAGCCGGTCTGCGCCATGAGCTGGATTATCGCCGCCATACGGATATAGGTGGACTTTCCCGACATGTTCGGACCGGTGATGATCTTGATGAAGTCTCCCGCATCGTCCATATGAATGTCGTTGGGAATGAAGACCTCCTTCGTGTAATACTTCTCGACGATGGGATGCCTGCCCCCCGAGATGTTCATCATGCCCCCGTCGTTGAACGTGGGCCGGACGAACCTGTTCTCGAGCGCGGCGACGGCAAGCGAACAGAAGAAATCGACCTCCCCGAGCGATTCGGCCAGATTCTGGAGCATGGACCTGTGTTCCAGAACCCCGGCGTGAAGCTTCGCGAGCTCGGCGGTCTCGAGGGCGATGATTTTCTGCGAGGCACCGAGTATGTCCGACTCGAAACTCTGCAGGCGCTCGGTGGTGTATCGCTCCGCCCCGACAAGCGTTTGCTTGCGGAAATAGTCCGGCGGCACCCTGGACGACTGGCCCTTGCTCACCTCGATGTAGTATCCAAGCACCCTGTTGTATTTGACCTTCAGGGTAGGGATGCCGAGCCTCTTTTTTTCTTCTTCCTGGTACTCGACGATCCAGGTCTTGGCGTCTTTCTTCAAATCGTAGAGACGGTCGAGATCGGCGCTTCTGCCCGGCCGTACTACGCGGCCATGTTCGGGAGAAAGCGCCGGGTTATCGTCGATGACCGCGCCGATATCCGCGGCAAGTGCCTCACCGTCGTCGGCTGCGGTCCTTATGCGGGCGCACAGCTCGTGTGAGAGGCCCGCGAGAAGGCCGGAGACATCCGCGGCGGCATGTATGGAGGATGAGAGCGCGAGGTAATCGCGCGGCGTCGAACGGCCGATGACGAAGCGCGCGAGCAGTCGTTCGATGTCGTAGACACCATCAAGCCGTTCCTGCACGTCGCGCGTGAGCCCGGCCGATTCGTAAAAAAGACGCACCGTGTCCAGGCGCTTTTCGATTTCATCGGGAAGGAGGAGCGGCTGAAGGATGTTGCGTTCGAGGAGACGCCTTCCCATGGCCGTCTTCGTGCGGTTGAGCACGGCGTAGAGTGTGCGCTCGCGCGTGCCTTCCTGCTGGTTGCGTATCAGCTCGAGGTTCGCGATGGTCGCCTCGTCGAGCGCCATGTAGTCGGACGAGGCGATCCGCCTGGGAGGCTTCAGATGGCCGAAGGCCTTTTTGTGAGTGTCCTTGAGATACTCGAGGATAGAGCCCGCGGCCAGTATTTCGATCTCATCGTCGATCCCGAGCCCCTTGATTCCCGCAAGCTGGAACGCCTCGGCGATGGCGGAGGCGAGATAGTCCCTGTCGTAAAGCCAGTCGTTGATTCTGTTGACCGGTATCCCCTGGTTTTTCAGATACTTCAGCACCCGGTCGTCGGTGTCATCAATGCCGTGATAGATCGCCTCGCGCGGAGAGAAGCGGGCGAGCTCGCCGCGGAACATGTCGATTGAACGCGCCATCGACGAAAGAAAAAAGTCGCCGGTCGAAATATCGACAAACGCGAAAGCGATCCTTTCGGCCCCCTCCACGATCGAGGTCAGGAAGTTGTTGGCGTCGGACTGCAGCAGGTTCTGTTCCACGAGCGTTCCGGGCGTGATGACCCGTGTAACCTCCCGGCGCACCACGGTTCCGGACGAAGGTACGGTTTCCATCTGCTCGCAGATGGCGACCCGGTGACCGGCCTTGATGAGGCGGGCGATGTAGGCCTCGGCGGCGTGGTGAGGGACGCCGCACATGGGCACGTCGTTCTGGCGCGCGGTGAGTGCGATGTTGAGGACCTTCGATGCGGTGTGCGCGTCTTCGAAGAACATCTCATAAAAGTCGCCCATGCGGAAGAAGAGGATTTCCCCGGGATATTTTTTCTTTATCTCGAGGTATTGTTTCAGCATGGGTGTAAGCCTGGCGTCCATTCTCAATCTCCGTAGATATACCGTCGATTTTCGTCTTTCCGAATCCGGACGATGTTGCCGTTTATGGCGAACTCCTCTGCCAGCCGGATCTTGAGCGATATTGCGGAGTCGGTGTCCCGCGCGCCGCCCCCATATATCATGTGTCGTCCGGCAACGGAAACCCCCTGGATCGGTGTGAACTCGCCGGAAATGATTTTGCGTATCCGTTCCGCCTCTGCACCGGAAGGAAACGGCCCGAGAGCGATCGCATACACGATGTCGGTGTCATCGTCGATTTGTCCCGTTTCCGTCTCGGGTCGTATATCGAGCGCCTCGGCGCCCCTGATGACGGCTTCTTCCGGAAGATAGGGCAGGGGGCTCGGCGTATGCGCCTTAACCTCCTGCATTCTTCCAACGGCCAACCCGCTCTCGACGGCACGGGGGTAGCGTTTCATGAGATCGGCATAGGCGCTGTACGCCCTTCCGTAATCGGCCCTGTTTTCATAAAAGCGTCCCAGAAGATACAGCGCCGCCGGAGCCGCCGGCGCGTCGGGGAATCCCGTAATGAGCTCCCTGAGTGCATAGAGATAGGCGCGTGAGTAGCCCGTCGATTTCCTCTCGACATAGGCCAGGAGCAGGAGTGCGTCCGCCAGCTCGCTGTAGTTGCGGTTGGTCTCGGTCGCCCGCCGGTAGACGGCGCGCGCCTCGTCATAACGTCCCAGGTGGACGAGCGCTTTTGCCCTGTACAGTGTATAACGCGAAAGATACATGCTCGTTGGAAACGCCGTCTCCGACTTCGCCGATTCGGCCGCGAGCTCCTCCCAGCGCGCGCAGAGGTACAGCGTTTCGCAGATTCGGAGCGCCGCGTAGTCCCGCTTTTTGAAATACCGGTACTTGTCCAGGAGTATGCGGTACTGCCGTATTGCCTCGTCCGGAACC
>JBFZEY010000238.1:0-6333 GCA_041306625.1 Spirochaetota bacterium
TTTATTCAACGGCATTACGTAGCACCTGTACCTCGTCATGTTGTATAATTAATCCGCCAGGCGAGGAGCGCGACTACGGCGATCAATCGTTTCATTGCGGGCTGCGCGGGCGTTGGCCCGCGTTCCTCCTTCGTGATTTTATGGTTAATACCGGCGATGGATGATGATGTCAAGCATCATGCGGGCGATATATCCGTTGACAGGCGCGCAGCGGGGATGCTATACACTGCCCATCGGACGTGCCGAACACCGTCGGCACCCGAGGCGGACACCATCAATTCGGAATAGCTTCTATGGAAGAAAAGACCAAACGCCTGAAGATACCCCGCAGGGAGTTCGACGAAACGCTCTACCAGGCGATGATCGCGGTGTACCAGTTCGACCGCCTGAAGGTGCTCCTGTTCGGGCTCACCTACCAGGATTCCTACCTGCTGTATTTCCTCAAGAAAAACAAATCCGCGAGGATCGGCGAGATCGCCGACGAGCTTTCGATACACATCAGCACGGCCAGCCGCGCCGTCGACAAGCTCGAGCACCGCAAGCTCGTGGCGCGCACCAAGGACGAAAAGGACCGGCGAAACGTCCTGGTGTCGCTTGCCCCGGCCGGCGAGATGCTGATGCAGGCCTCCGACGACCATTCGTACTATACCCTCCTGAAGGGCCTCGACCAGTTCTCGGACGAGGAGATCATGGTGATCTACAAGGCGGCCGGAAACCTGAGCCGCCTGCTCGGGGTGCGCCCCGGCCCCCGGCAGTGAAAATGTGCTAAAATGGCCCCCGGGTCATTTTACAGAAATATTACTTGTATTGATACAAATAATATTTGACAAATCTACCATTCCCTGGCAGGATCAATTATAATTCGTAAGCATGTTGTTTGCGCTTTGCAAGAATTGTGAACGCGATCCCGCAGAAGCTCCATGCCATTGCCCCCGTTCACCATGCGTTATGGCGAATGATGCCTTTCCCCATTACGCATATACTGCGGTAATCAAGGCCGCACACAGGAGACCGCGATGAGAACCATTTACTTCGATGTCAGCGTCCCTAAGATTCTCCTCACCAAGCTCCTTGCGCCTGTGTTCTCCGGGGTGTTTTTCTCTCCGCTTTCGCCCGTCCGCTACGCCGAACTGCCCGACCAGCCGCTCCCCGGAGAGAACTGGGTGCGCGTTAAGAACAGGCTTGCGGGAATCTGCGGCGCGGACATGGCGCTGTTCTTCGTCCACGCGCATCCGAAGATCACCCTCGCGGCCCTGCCGGGAGTGCCGCGCGCCTTCATGGGGCACGAGCTGGTGGGCGAGGTCGTTGAGACCGGCCGCGGGGTGAAAGACCTTAAAACCGGCCAGCGCGTCGTATTACAGAAATACCTGCCCTGCTGTTCGATGAAGGAGATACACCCTCCCTGCCCGCACTGCCGCGAGGGGAACTATACGCTCTGCGAGAACTTCTCGGAGGGACCGGCCATGCCGGCCAACACCGGCGCCGGTTTCGGGGACCACTTCCTCGCGCACCGCTCGCAGCTCATCCGCGTGCCCGATTCCATCTCCGACGTCGCGGCGGTCATGCTCGAGCCGGCGTCGGTGTCGCTGCATGCCGTATTGAAAAGCCCTCCCGCGCGCGGAGAGAAGGTGCTGGTAATCGGCGCGGGGGTGATAGGGCAGAACGTCATCCAGTTCGCCCGCGTGTTTCAGCCGAACTGCGCCATCCACGTGCTCGAGAAGGTGCCGTTCAAGAAAGAGCTCGCGCTCTCCATGGGCGCGGACCTCGTCATAGAGGGCGACCCCTACGAGGCCGTCGCGCGCCATACCGGCGGGCACCTCTACCGCGCCCCGCTGGGCAACAGCACCATCGTCGGCGGCTACGATCGCGTGTACGACTGCGTGGGCTATTCCGCGACGATACACGACGGCCTGCGCTGGCTGAAGGCCGGCGGCGACTACGTGCTCATCGGCAACAGCCTGGCCCCGGTCGGTTTCGACCTGACGCCGGTGTGGCAGCAGGAGCTTCGCATGCATGGCGTGAACGCGCACGGAAGCGAGACCATCGGCGGAAAAAAGATGAGTTCGTTCGAGGCGGTGATGAACCTCTACGCCCGCAAAAAGATACGGCTGGATGAGTTCGTCACACACCGTTTTCCTATCAAAGAGTACAAACGTGCTTTTAAAACGATCCGCGGCGGCAGGGAGAAGATTTTAAAAGCGGTTTTCGAGATGGATTGATACCGCGGGTTTGCGGAATACACCGGCAACTGGAGGACGCCATGCCCCTCACCGAGAAAGAGACGAAAGACCTGTCGCAGCACGCCAGGCAGCTCCGCAAGGACATCCTCGACGTGACCTTCTGGGCCGGCGGCGCGCACGTCGGCGGCTCGCTCAGCATGGTCGAGATACTGGTACTGCTCTATTACAAATACCTGAACATCGATCCGAAAAATCCATCCATGGCTGACCGCGACCGCTTCGTGCTCAGCAAGGGCCATGCCGGGGCCGGACTCGCGCCGCTGTTGGCGCGCAGGGGCTATTTCGATTTCGAGCTCATAAAGAGCTTCAACAAGTTCAAGTCGCCCTTCGGCATGCACCTGGACAGGAACAAGGTGACCGGGCTCGACGCGTCCACGGGCTCGCTGGGGCACGGGCTTCCGATGGCCGTGGGCCTGGCGCTCGGCGCGCGCCGGCAGGCCAGGGCCTGGCGCACCTGGTGCCTGCTGGGCGACGGCGAGTGCAACGAGGGCTCCGTGTGGGAGGCCGCCATGGCCGCGGCGCACTACAGGGTGACGAACCTCGTGACCATGGTCGACCGCAACCGCTTCATGGTGGACGGCGGGACCGAAGAGGTCATGGCCCTCGAGCCCTTCGCCGACAAGTGGCGATCGTTCGGCTTCGCCGTCAAGGAGGTGGACGGTCATTCGTTCGCGGAGCTCTCCGCGGCCTTCGACGCGGCGATTGCGGAAAGTTCGGCGCCCACGGTCATCATCGCCCACACGGTCAAGGGAAAGGGAGTGGACTTCATGGAGAACGACGTCCGCTGGCACTACGGCGGGCTGGACTCGGACATGCTGGAGAAGGCGAAACGGCGAATCGACGCCTGAGTGAACGGTCGAACGCGAAACTACCCGCACCATGCGGTGTGACGACGGAGGACGGCAATGGCTGAAGGCCTAACCTGGAACGTATACGACGCGAACACCATGACCCAGGCCGACATATACGGCGAGGTGCTGTGCAAACTGGGCGAAACGAACGAACGCATCGTCGGGCTCTCGGCCGACCTGGCCAAGTCGACGAAGATCGGCGCGTTCGCGGCGAAGTTTCCCGAACGCTTCTTCAACGCGGGTATCGCCGAGCAGAACATGTTCGGCATGGCGGCTGGTCTCGCCCTGTCGGGCCTGACGCCCTTCGTCTCGACGATGGCCGCCTTCACCACCATGCGCGCGGCCGAGCAGGTGCGCACCGACATCTGCTACCAGAACCTGGACGTCAAGATCATCGCCACGCACGGCGGCATCTCCTTCGGGCAGGCGGGCACCACGCACCACTGCACCGAGGACATCGCCATCATGCGCTCGATGGCCAACATGACGGTGATCGTCCCCGCCGACGGCATCGAGTGCGCGAACGCGGTTGTCGCCTGCCTGGAGCGTCCGGGCCCGGTCTACATACGCATAGGCCGCGGCTTCGAACAGGCCTGCTACTCCTCCGACGACTACGGCTTCACGATCGGAAAGGCCGTTGAGATCAATCCCGGAAGCGACATCACCCTCGTCTGCTGCGGCATCACGGTGCTCCAGGCGAAGGAGGCCGCGCGCCTCCTCCACGAGAGCGACGGCCTGAGCGTGCGGGTAATCAACATGCACACCATCAAGCCCCTCGACACGGAGATCATCCTGAAAGCGATCGCCGAGACGCGGCGCATCATCACCTTCGAGGACCACAACGTGTACGGCGGCCTCGGAAGCGCCGTTTCAGAGGTGATCGCCGAGAGCGGCAGGGCCTGCGCCTTTACCCGCGTGGGCATTCCGGACTGCTATTCCATCGTCGGCTACCCCGAGGACCTGTATAATTTCTACGGGCTCGACACCGACGGCATCGTGCGCAAGGTACGAGAGGTGATGAAGCGCGACTTCGAGGAGGAAGAAAACTGGGAGGACGGTTTCTGATATGGCACCGGACAGGAACAGGCTGGCGGCGGAGCTCATCCTGCAGGCGCTCTTCCCCCTGCTGAAAGTCGTGATCAAGGACAGTCCGTCCATCGCGAAAAAATTCGAGGGAGTGACGGCTAAAATCCAGTTCGTGGCGCGCGATCCGGACGGCGACGTGGGCTCGTACCTGTCGTTCACAAACGGTACGCTCGAAATTGTGCATGGCGTCTGCGAGGCGCCCGACATCGCCTTCGAGTTCAAGAACATCAGGCGAATGGTGGCCATGCTCGGCGGGAAGCCCGCGCTGGTGCGCATCCGCGGCATCTCGAAGATCGGCCTTTTCCTGAAGCTCCTCGCGCTCCTGACCAGCCTCACCCTCCTCATGCCGAACGCGCGGCCGAAAGACCCCGCGAAGCGGCGGCTGAAGGTGAAGCTCTCGATCTACATGATGGCCTCCGCGCTCAGCCGCTACAACAAGCTCGGCGACCCCGAGATGTCCGAGTGGACCGCCAGGCAGCCCGAGCGCCTCTACCAGTTTTCCGTGAGCGGCGAGGACGATATCGCCGCGTATCTGCGCGTGAAGGCCGGCAGGTCCCAGGCGGGGCCGGGCACCTGCACGAGGCGCAAGCCCTTCGTGCACATGAAGTTCAGGAGCATCGACGAGGCCCTGCCCATTCTGACCAACGACATCAACATGGTGAAGGCCGTCGAGAAAGGCTACCTGGCGCTCGACGGCTCTCCCGAGTACTCGCGCGACCTCGGCAACTTTCTAATACGGATTCAGTCGCTCGTGATGTGACGGCGCGCCGCGGCCCGGCGGCGGTGCGTTCACCCTCCTCGGCAGGGTCCGCAACGGCGCCGGTTGAATACCTCAAGGAGGACAGCAATGGCCGGATCTAAAAAAATACTCGGAATCACCGGCGCGTTCGGCTATATAGGGAAGCGCCTGCTCAAACGCCTCGAACGCGATACGACCTTCGAGCGCGTCGTCTGCATTGATATCGCCCCTCCCCCGTTCGGGCTTACCGATCGCTTCGAGTACCACCGCTGCGACATACGCGACGGCGCGGCGCTTGCCGGCATCATCGACAGCACCGGCATCGGCACGCTGATCCACCTTGCCTTCATCGCCTACCCCACGCGCGACAGCGGCTTCGAATACGACGTTGACGTGCGCGGCACCGCGAACGTGCTCGAGGCCTGCGCGAAGGCCGGTGTGAAGCGGCTCGTGGTGGCGAGCTCGGACTGCGCCTACGGTTTCTTCGAGGGCACGCCCGACTACCTTCCCGAAACGGCGCCCATCCGCTCCACGCCGGGGTTCCCGTACTCGGAGAACAAGGCGACGATCGAGGAGATGATCGCCGGTTTCGCCGCGTCGCACCGTGCGTGCGCCGTCGCTGTGCTGCGGCCCTGCATCGTGATGGGCCCCACCTGCAAAAGCACGACCGCGCAGTCCATGCGACAGCCCGTCATCATCGGCGTGCGCGGCTACGACCCCATCATGCAGTTCGTCCACGAGGACGACACCGCCGAGGCCTTTTATCTCGCCGCGGTAAAGGACGTTTGCGGCGCGTTCAACCTCGCCGCCGACGAAGGCATCCGCTACTCGAATCTCGCGCGCTTTCTCGGCAAGAAATACCTCGCACTGCCGCCGAAGCTCATCTACTCGCTGGTCGAAATCCTCTTCCGCCTGCGCCTGGTGCCCTTCGGGAAGTCGCAGATCGATTACATACGCTATCCGCTTTCCATGGACACAAAAAAGATACGAAAGGATCTGGGATTCAGGCCGCGGTATACGACCAAGGAGACGCTTCGGTCGTTTATGGAGGCGGAGTGAGCCCTGAGGCTCTATGCGGTCACCCATCCCCCGGGCATGATCCAATCCCCGCACAATAAACTTCTTGCAATCCACTCATCGGCTGTTTTTGATAAGTGGAATCGAACTGTAAGCATGTAGAACACGGAGAACCACAATGAAACCGCGCACTCGAAAAAAGATAACGCCGGCCGAGATGAAGGATTTCCTTGCCATGCAGCGCTCCGAGGCCGAGGCGGTCGTCATTTATTCCGGGCTCATAAAACCAAAGGCCGGGGACAAAAACGCGAAGGTACTGCTTCAACTCGCGAAGGAGGAAGATCGCCATTACGCGCTATTAAAAGGCTATACTGGAGTCGAGGTGCGCCCAGGGCGCCTC
>JBFZEY010000239.1:0-2528 GCA_041306625.1 Spirochaetota bacterium
TTCGCGATTTTCGTGCGCGTGGCGAGTTCGATGAATTTGTCCGATCGTCGTGTGAGCACTATGCGGACACCCTTCAGGTTCGCTTTCAGGTAATCCTCGAGCCGGCTGGCTACGCCCAGGGTAATTTTCTTTTCATGCAGGCCGCCCCTCCCGATCGCCCCGGGATCCCTGCCGCCATGGCCCGGGTCTATGATGATGAAACCGATCCTGTCCCGGACAGGGGGAGTCTCTGTCTTTTGCCGGGGCAAGGCTTTCCCGTTTGGAGGCGTTTCGCGTGGACCAGGTTCGGCCGCCGAAAAGACGACAAGCCGGTCCTTCCGCGATACGGTCCAGTGGGGGTAGAAGCCGTGCAGGAGGTCTTCGGCGAAAGCCGCGGGGAAAAGAACGTCGCCCGCTTTCCGCAGCACCGGTCGGGGGTATTTCTTCAGTGTACCGTTGAAAAGCACGGCCGAGAGGCCCACCTGGTAGACCGCCGTGCTGGTTCCCCGGTAGAACCTGCCGCGCTGGGTGATGATATCGAACGAACTGTCGAGGCCGTTCACCCGGCTCAGGTCCGACAGCGCGACGTATTCGTTTCCATCGATATCGACGACGGGTACCGACCCGTTATCCGCCATGGAGTGGGAAAAGATAAACAGGAAAAACAGCACGAGCGCAAGTCTGTTTTTACCGCTCTTTTCCAAAATAGATCCTTGAGTAAATCTTCCAGTAGGCGAACGACGAAATGAACAGAAACACGAGTATCGCGGCGAGCGAAATATCCTGCAGGGTAAGTCCGTATACGGTGATGCCGGGCTCGAGAATGAAGACGAGCCCTGAAAGACCCAGTAATCCCACCATGATCTTCCCGTAGATGTTGGGTCGCACCTGGATGTCCCTGCGCGAGAAGAGGAGGGTGCCGCCGATGACCGCGTAAATGTCGCGCGCAAGTATGACGGCGAGCATCCAAAAGGGGAAGTCCTTGTATACGCACAGCGCGATGCCGAGCGTTAGCGCGGCGATCTTGTCGGCGAGCGGATCGATAAACTGGCCCAGGCGCGACACCTGGTTGAGCGTTCGGGCGAGGAAACCGTCAAAGAAGTCCGTGGCCGCAAGGAAAACGAGAAGTATGATGCTGTAATAGCGGTATTCAGGTATGCCGTTGACTTTTTCGAGATGGAAAGCCACGGCGATGAAGGGGACGAGCAAAATCCGCGTCAGCGAGAGGAAATTGGAGATCGTAAATATTCTGCCGGAAAAAAGCTCTCGTATCTTCATCATTCCTTCATTCGGCCTTTGCAATGGCGCCGGGAAACCGCCTCTGTCGGCGACGAAGCCGCCGTCTCCGCCGCGCCCGGTGTCAGGAATCCAATGGGCGATGTGCAACTATTTATACGGTGATGGTATTCAGTCAAGAGAATTTCCCGACCCGAATAATTATGCTTGACGAATACCGGCCGCCTATTTCTGATACTCCAGTATCTCGCTGCCGCGCGGCTTCTCGCGACTACCTTGGTTGTTTACGCGGCATGCACTCATTGATATTGCGGGACGGCGATGCAGGACCAACCTCAATCAGACAACAGCAGGGAAAAGGCCCGTTTCGATTTTACCTATTTCAGGCCGGTGGGAAGGATCGCGCTCATATTTTTTGTGGGGCTTTCCTTCTATCTATTTGTGTCCACGATCACACTGCTTCTCCTCACCAAGCCGGACCGCGAGCTGAAAGTACCGGACGTTGTCGGCAAACAGTTTGTTGATGTATGTAACGGGCTGGTGCGAAAGGGATTGAAGCCGGAGGTCAGGTTTTACGATGTCTATGACATAACAAACGGCACCATCCTGACCCAGTACCCCGAAGGGGGCGAGATCGTGTACGAAGGCGGAGCGCTTAAACTCCTGGTCAGCAGGAGTGTGCTCTATGTGGATGTGCCCAATCTCACCGGCATCGAGCTTCCGTTCGCGGTGAACAAACTCAAGAACCTTCACAGCCACAACCGGTCGGTCTCGCTGTCCACCGGAGCGATAACCTACATACCCTCCGACAAGACGGCCGAGAACATCGTTCTGGACCAGAGCCCGAAGGCGGGTGACAGGGTTACGCCCGACCGCCGTGTGAACATTCTCGTGTCCGCCGGAAAAATCGAAGGGGAAATGCTGATGCCCGAGGTTGCCGGGCAGTCCGTTGACCTCTGTCTCGACCTGCTGCTTTCAAAGGGACTGTCGGTCGAGGAGGAGGTAGTCGATACGGGTCTGCCCGAGCGCAGCGGTCTGGTCGAATCCCAGAAACCGGAGAAGGGAGCCGCCGTCCAGCGCGGAGACGCGGTAAAACTCAAGGTGTCGTACTACAAACCGGTGGAGCAGATGTACCGCGCCTACGAACGCGTGCAGTACGAAGTATCGAAGGGCGACGATCCGGGACTGTACGAGGCCTATGTCGAGGACGACAGCCCGCGGCGCATTGCGTACTCGCGAATGATGCAGCCCGGACAGAAAATGGATTTTGTGTTTCACCGAAACGGAAACGCGCGTGTCGCGATCGTATTTAA